>JBIIHS010000018.1:0-14028 GCA_044235515.1 Chitinophagaceae bacterium
GGTCGTATTGAACAAACCGTTTGGAAAGGTTCCCGCCCTTGGAAAATTCTTTAGTCCTCACATCGGCTTCTGGCAAAATGCGGAACCCTTTGATGCGGTTCCAGCAGCGAGTCTTCAGTTTCCTTCGCTAAAGGGAACTACATCTGTTTATTTTGATGATCGCTTGGTGCCCCATGTATTCGCACAGTACGACGAGGATCTTTATTTCGTGCAAGGATATTTGCATGCTAAGTTTCGTCTTTTTCAAATAGACTTACAAACGCGCGCGGCCGCGGGTCGTGCCAGTGAATTGGCAGGCCCCAAAGCAATCAATTTCGATAAGGAACAGCGCCGTCTGGGGATGGTTTTTGCCGCTGAAAATGCTTTACGAGAAATTGAAAAAGATCCATTGTCTCGATCTTTGTTCGATGCCTACACATCGGGAGTCAATGCCTATATCGACCAACTGACCGAAGCCGAACTTCCAATTGAGTATAAGTTGATGCAAGCGACTCCTGAGCGATGGAGTAACCTGCGCACCGCCCTTTTATTAAAGATGATGGCCAAGATGCTCTCTTCTGGTACTGAAAACGATCTAGCAGGCACCAACGCAAAGTCAATCTTTTTACCCGATCAACTAAAGCAATTATATCCGCAAGTGCCCGATTCATTGCTTCCTATCGTACCCTCGGGCACCGTATTTGCCCGAGCTGGTATCTTGCCAGTAGCGCCTACCTCGGCCGACTCTCTATATTTTAGTCATCGAGATACAATCAAAGCGCATTCTCATTATCAGCCCGATCCGGATAATGGAAGTAACAACTGGGTGGTAGCGGGTAGTAAAACCAAAAGCGGGGCCCCTATATTGGCCAATGATCCGCATCTGGAGCTCTCCCTGCCCTCTATCTGGTACGAGATGCAATTGACCACGCCCACTAGTAATGTCTACGGTGTTTCCTTGCCGGGATCTCCAATGGTGGTTATCGGGTTTAACGACAGCATTGCCTGGGGTGTTACGAACTCGCAGCGCGATGTAAAGGATTATTACGAGATCCGTTTCAAGGATGAGAGTCGAAAAGAATATTTCTATAATGGTAAGTGGGAGCCCACCCGGTTTCGTGTAGAGGAGATCAAGGTAAAGGATAGCACAACCGTGTATGATACGGTGGCCTACACCGTTTTTGGCCCGGTTATGTTCGATCAACAATTCTCCAATGGATATACCAAGCAGATGAATCTTGCTGTTCGCTGGGCGGCCCATGACCCGAGCAACGAAGGCATGACCTTTTACAAGTTGAACCGAGCTCGTAATTATGCCGATTATGTAGAGGCTATTCGGACCTTTCAGTGTCCCGGTCAAAATTTTGTGTTCGCCTCCAAAACAGGCGATATAGCTATTTGGCAACAAGGCCGGTTTCCGGCTCGCTGGCCTGGCCAGGGGCTTTATGTAATGCCGGGGTGGGACAGCAGTTATGCATGGCAGGGATTTATTCCACAAGAAGAAAATCCACATAGTCTCAACCCCGAAAGAGGATTCTTGCAAAGCGCTAACCAGCGAGCGGCTGACAGTACCTATCCTTATTTTATTCCCGGGTCCTATATAACGGCCAGAGGCGTTCGTATCGATAAGCAATTGGCGGGCATGAACCAGATTACACCGCAAGACATGATGGCTTTGCACCAAGATTATTTCAATACATCGGCAGAAGATCTCAGACCTGTCTTACTTAAAAATATTCGTATCGATCGATTGACCGGCAATGAAAAAGTTTATCTCGATGCCTTTACCAACTGGGACTTGCTGGCCACTCCCAACAGCATTGGCCAAACGGTCTTTCAATGTTTTTGGGATTCGGTTCAATCGGCTATTTGGAAAGATGAATTGATGCGAACCGATCCCATGGCCCCTTGGCCCACGGAACAAAGCACCCTTGAGATGCTGGTCAGGGATTCGGCCTTATCATTTGCAGATGATGTTCGCACCCCCGTTATCGAGTCCTTGTCTGATCAAATTACGCTTGCCTTTAAAAGAGCCTGTCAGGTTCTCGATGCAGAGAAGGCAGCGGGTAAGTTGGAATGGTCACAGCATATGAATCCATCTGTCTATCATCTATTAAAAGACGCATTACCTGCCTTTGCCCATAAGGGCATGAAGGTGGGTGGCTATGGAAATATTGTCAACGCGATCAAACATAGTCATGGCCCCAGTTGGCGAATGATCGTACACCTGGCGGAGAAGACCGAGGCCTGGGGCGTATATCCCGGAGGGCAAAGCGGTAATCCGGGTAGCCGTTTTTATGATGATTATATTTCCATATGGGAGAAAGGCTCATATCACCCTCTTTGGTTGATGCGTCCCGAGGAAAAGGGAGATGCCCGGATCAAGGGGGTCATTGAATTTAAAAAATCCTAAAACCAACTACCTATGAAGTTTGCTGTTGCTCTTCTTCTTACATTCTTGACCGGGTTGGCAATGGGAATGACATCGCTGATCCCTTGGTGGGGATTCGTCGTCGCCGCCGCCCTGGTAGGAGTGGTCGTTCGCCAAACTGCCGCCAAGGCTTTTTCCGCTGGTTTCTTAGGGATGTTTCTGGCTTGGGGGGGATTGGCTTGGTGGATCGATTGGCAAAATAAAAGTTTGCTTTCGCAAAAGATCGCGCACGTGCTTCCTCTCGGTGGTTCAGCGGCTGCTCTGATCTTTATTACAGGGTTGTTGGGCGGATTATTGGCTGGGTTCGCTGCCTTATGTGGGTATTACGCCAGGGCTACCTCTTCAAAATAGGGGTCAACTCGTTTGACAGATGTTTTATGAAAAAAAATCTTTTTTTCTTTTTTTTATTTTCGTTTGTCTCTCTCGCAAGGGCCTCTATAGTGAAGGGGTTGGTCTCCGATGCTGATGGAAAAGCATTGCCTTATGCATCTATTTTGATCGAGGGGACCGCCAAGGGAGCTATTGCCAACAGTCAGGGGCGGTTTGAGATTAATCTGTCACCAGGAAAATATACACTCCTTTGCCAGTATGTTGGATATGCCCAGCAAAAAATTTCGATTACCGTTCCCCAAGAGGGAATCGAAATCAATTTCAAGTTGGAACGGCAAGAACTCATCATGCCCGATGTGGTACTTGCCAAAGGCGAAGACCCTGCCTATGGGATCATTCGGAGCACACAAGCCCGCCAACAAGTTAATCTCGATCGCACACGTGCCTATACCTGTCAGGTCTACTCCAAGGGGCAGCTCAGGTTACGCGCGTACCCCAAAAAGTTCATGGGAGAGAAAGTTGACTTTGAAGATGGAGATTCCAGTCAGCAAAAGATTATTTATTTATCAGAGACCGTTTCTCGCTTTGCCATCGATGGCCCTTCAAAAAGAAAGGTCGAAGTGATCTCTTCGAAGGTCAGTGGCAGCAGTGATGGGTACGGACTGGCCGTTCCCGACCAGTATGGACTTTATCAGAATAATGTGATGATCTCTACACGGGTCAACCCTCGTGGTTTTGTATCCCCGCTGGCTAGTAATGCTCTCTTGTTCTATCGCTATAAACTTATGGGGACCTTTTATGAGAACGGCAAGGCGATCAGCCGCATACAGGTTATACCCAAGCGTAAAGGAGAGCCTCTTTTCAATGGCGAGATCACGATCGTGGAGGACGATTGGCAACTCTACTCGGTCGATTTGCAAGTGGTCCGTCAGCAGCAGTTGGAATTGCTCGATACATTACGCCTGGTGCAGTTATATCAGCAAGACAAAAGGCAAGATTGGTTATTGTATAGCCAAGTGCTGTACCCGGCTACAAAAAAATTCGGCTTTGATGCCTACGGTAGTTTCGCGAATATTTATACAGATTACAATACAAGGCCCCAATGGGTGCAGAAATTTTTTGATAGAACCCTGCTTCGGTACGCCGATAGTGCCAACAAGCGCGATGCGGCTTATTGGGAGTCGATGCGCCCGATTCCGTTAATGGACGATGAGCAAAAAGATTACGCAAAGAAAGACAGTATTGAGCGTGTACAAAAGGATCCTCGGTACCTCGATTCACTCAATAAGGTGCGTAATAAATTTACGGTCTCAAAGTTGCTTTTTTTTGGCCAGCCCTTATATGCTAAGGGAGAGATCAGCTCATTATCCTTGAATCCCCTTATTCAACAAATCAATTTCAATCCGGCCGAAGGATGGGTATGGCAACCTGTATTTACTTTTTTTAGAGATCTCGATACAAGTGGCTCAAGACGTTCCTTACGAGGTGAGGTGGGTTTGCGCTATGGATTTTCCAATGAAAAGTTTCATCCCCGCGCCAGTTTCTCTTACTCGTTTGGGTCCAAGTTTTCTCGTTCCCTCTCTCTTTCTTTTGGCCGTCAGGTCTTGCAATTCAATAGTCAAAGCCCCATCGATGAACGCAATAACACCATTTCATGTTTATTTTATGAGGACAATGTGATCAAGACCTATCTTTCTTCTTTTGCCCGGGTTGGTTTTGCCTCGGGTATCGGGGCAGGCTTTTCCTTAAATACATCGATGCAATTTGCTCATCGAACTCCCATGGACAATGTTTCGGGTTTTACGCTGCGTGACAAACCCGCCAAAGCGTATACCCCCAATTATCCCTCCGAGATTTTGAGTGCCAATATTACTCCGCACCAAGTCTTTCTTCTGACGGCCGGATTACGATGGCAACCCGGGGCTCGATATGTAGAGTTGCCTCAGCAAACGATCAATGTAGGGGGTAAATCTCCTGTTTTTTCATTGCAGCTGACCAAATCCATTAAGGGTATTGCAGGGAGTGACGGTTCATTTTTAAAATGGCGAATGGACATTACCGATCAGCTTAATCTCAAGTTGAAGGGGCTCTTTCGCTACCGGATCGGGTGGGGTGGATTCATCAATAATAAGCATGTGCAATTACCGGATTATACCCATTTCAATGGAAATAACTGGCAATTCGGTACCAGTAATCTTAATAGCTTTCAATTGTTGCCCATCTACCAACTGAGCAATACGCGCCCTTTGTATGGGTTAGCTCACGCAGAGTATAATCTAAAAGGGTTTATTACCAATAAGATTCCCGGTATCAACAAGTTGAATCTGTACCTGTTGACCGGCTTGAATACCTGCTATGTTAATCAAGACCTTCGCTATTTTGAATGGTTCGTTGGGGTCGATAATCTATTCAAAATATTTAGGGTCGATTATATCTTCTCTTATCTCCCAGGACGCCCCATGCAATCATCACTTCGTCTGGGGGTAACAGGTAATTTGATTCGCTAATCGGCATCTTATTATCTTTGTATTGCTTTAGGATTTTGCCCAACCTGCCATTGGGGTTCAAAGCGAACTAAAATTCAAGAGATGTCACCCTTACATAACCGGGTCTCCCGCAAGGAGCTCAAAGAGCGTATCGCACAAGACCACACACCGCGTACTACGGTTTCGTTCTATCATTATTTTTCAATACCCGATCCGGCTTTATGCAGGGATCAATTGTACCTCTTGCTCGAACCCATTGGTGTGCTGGGAAGGATCTATGTGGCCGGTGAGGGGATCAATGCTCAGGTTAGTGTTCCGGCTGATCAACTTTCTGTTTTTAAGGAATTATTGTACGGGGTAGAAGGGCTCCAGGGTATTCGACTCAACATTGCCGTAGATAATAGCAGTACATCTTTTTTTGTACTCGATATCAAGGTGCGGGAAAAGATCGTAGCGGATGGCATAGACGATCCCACTTTCTCCATGCAACGAAAGGGTCGCTATGCGAACGCAGCGCAATTCAATGAAATGGCCAAAGATCCTAATACGATCATCATCGATATGCGTAACTATTATGAATATGAGGTGGGGCATTTTAAAGGGGCCATCGAAGTCCCCTCAGATACCTTTCGCCAACAACTTCCCATGGCGGTAGAGATGATGAAAGAAAAAAAGGAGGCCACTATCCTAATGTATTGTACGGGAGGTATTCGGTGTGAGAAGGCCTCGGCCTTTATGCTGCACAATGGCTTCAACAATGTGTTTCATCTCGAAGGAGGAATCATACAGTACGCCCGCCAGGTGCAGGAAAATAAGCTCGAGAATTTATTTATCGGAAAGAATTTTGTTTTTGACGAGCGCTTGTCGGAGCGCATTACCCCCGATATCATCGCCCATTGTCACCAATGCGGCACTCCCGCCGATACGCACACCAACTGTGCCAATGAAGGCTGTCACTTGCTCTTTATACAATGTCAAGCCTGTGCTGAGGCAATGCAAGGTTGTTGTACTCCAGCCTGTAGGCAAGAGTTATCGTTGCCGCCTCAAGAAAGGAAAGAACGTCGCAAAGGCATCGATAAGGGTCAACATATCTTCAACAAATCGAGAAACCGCTTGTCCTTGTTGTCATCAAAGGAGCAACCCCCGTCAGCGGACCAACCGGTCTAATGCTTCACAGATGTTATTAAAGAGATCCTTTTCTGATATTGGCGTGGGGACAAAGGGCTGACCAATTACTTTTTCGTATAGCTCGATATATCTTTTTGAGATGGTATCGACCCACTCGTCACTCATATGAGGTACTTGTTGTCCTTCCTTTCCCATAAAGTTGTTGGCGATCAACCATTCTCTTACGAACTCTTTGCTGAGTTGAGGTTGTCTTTCTCCTTTTTGTTGCCGCTCTTGGTAGCCCTCTGCAAAAAAATAACGCGAGCTGTCGGGCGTATGTACCTCATCCATCAGATAGATCTTGTCCCCCATGGTACCGAACTCATACTTGGTATCGACTAAGATCAATCCTTGCCGTTTAGCAATCTCTTGTCCGCGTGCAAAGAGCTGCAGGGCATATTGTTTTAGTTGCTCCCACTCAGCCGGTTTTGCCAGTCCCTGTTCCAGGATTTCTTTTTCGCTTATGTCCTCGTCGTGCCCCTCGGCGGCCTTGGTACTGGGGGTGATCAAGGGGCTGGTAAAGGCTTCGTTTTCGCGCATCCCATCAGGCAACGGGACACCACAGAGTTCTCGTTTTCCGGATGCATAGGTCCTCCACGCATGGCCTGTCAAATATCCCCTGACCACCATTTCGATCTTAAAGGGTTTACATCGTTTACCGATCGAGACAGTAGGGGCAGGAGAAGAGACAAGCCAATTAGGGCAAATATCCCGGGTGGCCTCGAGCATGTAGGCAGCGATCTGATTCAAAACCTGGCCCTTAAAAGGGATGGGGCGGGGTAGGATCACATCGAAGGCCGATATCCTGTCCGAGGCGATCATGACCAGCCAGTCTTTGCCAATACTGTATACATCCCGTACTTTACCCTTGTAATACCCAGTTTGACCTGGAAACGAATAAGAAGACATGCCCCGAAAATAAGGGTTTGAACCCTTTCTGTCCCCATGGTTTTCGGCTAAAAATTAAATTTTTACAGTCTGACCATATATTGTAATTTTCCACTCTCTATTCTAAACCAAAATTCTGAATTATGAGAAAAAGCTACCTCTATTTAGCTTCTTCACTTACGGCCTTACTTTTTGTGTTTTCTGCTTACGCTCAAACAGTTACGATCAAAGGAACTGTTCGAAACAGCGATTCCAAAGAGGCTGTCCCTGCCGTATCGGTTTCTGTAAAAGGAACCTCGCAGGGTACTTATACTAATGCTGACGGAGCTTTTTCGGTCAGTGTTTCAAAATTGCCCGTAGTGCTTGTTTTTTCATCGGTAGGGTATCTCGATAACGAGGTTACTGTATCAGATGCCTCGCAAGTCTTGACGGTCGATTTCAAAGTCAACAATGCTTTGGGTCAAGAAGTGGTGGTGGCTGCTACCCGTACTCCTACGCGTTTGCTTGAGTCTCCAGTAACAGTTGAGCGCCTCAGTAATACGGCCCTTCGCAATGTGGCTGCTCCAAACTTCTATGAGGCGTTAGGCAATTTGAAAGGGGTAGACGTACACACGGCCTCTCTTACTTTCCGTACGGTAACCACTCGTGGATTCGTAAGCAGTGGTAACAACCGTTTGAACCAATTGATGGATGGAATGGATAACCAGGCACCCGGTCTAAACTTCGCCGTGGGAAGCATGGTTGGCCCCTCTGACCTCGATGTGGAAAGTGTAGAGGTGCTTTCTGGAGCTTCTTCTGCTCTTTACGGTTCCGGAGGTATGAATGGTACCGTCCTGATCAATACCAAGAATCCCTTCAAATACCAAGGGCTTAGTTATAATATTAAGCAAGGAATGATGCACGTCGATCAAAAGCAACGTACAGCATCTCCTTTCTATGACTGGTCTTTCCGTTGGGCTAAAGCGTACAATAATAAGTTAGCTATCAAGCTGGCTGCCTCTATGGTCAAAGGATCTGACTGGGAAGCCGAAGATTACCGCAATAAAAGCCAGATCGGTATCCTGAGTGCTCTTGCCCCAGGTAACCGTACCAGCAGCCCAGATTTCAATGGGATCAATACCTACGGAGACGAGACGGCTGCTGACATGAATGCCTTCTCTTTCTTTGTGCAACAGTCTACTCGTAGCGGAATTTTAGCTGCTACCGGCGGAGCGCTCGACGTAGTAGCCGCTGCTAATAACTATTTTACCGCGATCGGTAATCCTATGTATCCTTCTAACGCTCAGATCGGAGGATTTCTGGGATTATTCCCCGCAGCTTTACAGCCCACTATCCAAAATATGATGCCCTTCTACATTGGGCTTCGCAATAACTATTTTAACAGGGCTTCCGTTACTCGTACAGGTTACGAAGAGCAACAACTTGTTGATTACGGTACGCTCAATGTTCGTGTAAACGGGGGTATTCATTATAAGTTTACTGACAACCTCGAATTGTCTTTCAACAGCTACATAGGATTTGGTACTACCGTCTATACGGGTGCTGACCGTTATTCATTACGTAACCTTAGCATGGGTCAGCACAAATTGGAACTTCGTCATAAGAACTGGTTCGTTCGTGCCTATACGACGCAAGAAAATGCTGGAGAGTCTTACAATGCGACCGCCTTGGGGGCATTTATGAATGAGGCCGCTCGCCCCAGTTCACAGTGGTTCCCCACGTATATTGGAACCTTCTCTGAAGGCAAGCGTTTAAATCAAGGACTGGCCAGCGACTTTCAGCTTCACCAGGCTGCCCGTGCTTCGGCCGATGCCAATCGTTTAGTACCTGGCACCAAGGCCTATGTTGATGCCATGAACCAGATCAAGCGCACTCCGATCAGCAAGGGGGGTGCCCTTTTCCTTGACAAGACCGACCTCTGGAGCGCAGAGGCTCAAGTGAACCTCTCTGACATGGCTGGCTTCTCTGATAAGGTTGAAATGTTGGTCGGAACCAACTGGAAGCAATATGTCCTGAATTCTCAGGGTACGCTTTTTGCCGACACGGCTCAGCTGATCCGCATCAATGAGTATGGAGGCTACCTGCAACTCAAAAAGAAATTCTTTGATGATGGACTTACCCTGTCTGCATCAGGTCGCTACGATAAGCAAACTAATTTCAAAGGGCGCTTTACACCCCGCTTGTCTGCGGTAATCAAAGTGGCTAAGGAGAATTTCCTCCGCCTTTCTTATCAAACTTCATATCGTTTCCCCACCAACCAAAACCAGTACATCAGCTTAGTGACCGGTTCTGGTGTGTTGATGGGATGTTTGCCACAGTTCCAGGATTATTACAAGCTTAATTCTACTCGTCCTGGCTACACAGCCGCCAGTGTACTGGCTTATCGCGCTGGATCGCTCGGAGACTCTTCTCGTCTGGTGCGCGCCCGCTATCAAGAAGTAAAGCCTGAAACCGTTAAGTCTTACGAACTAGGATATAAGGGTGTGATTGGAAAGAAATTGCTGATCGATGGTTATGTATATTATAGCCGTTACCAAGATTTCTTAGTGGGTGTTGCCTTGGTTCAATCTCGTACAGGGGCTAATTCCGACCTCTATTCTCCCTTTAGTAGTACGAACCTTTCTTATGTGCAAAATTCTGCCGACATAGTGACCACAACTGGTTGGGGCGTAGGATTCGAATACCAGTGGGTAAAGCGTTATGTGCTGTATGGTAACGTCTTTTCTGACAGGCTCAGCGATGTTGATCCTAATGTAGTTACCTATTTCAATGCACCTCGTTACCGTACCAATATTGGTCTTCGTAACGATAACGTCTACAAGAATGTAGGATTTAACGTAGTGTACAAATGGCAAGACCGCAACTATTACGAGGGAACATTCGTAACCGGTACGCTCCCTGCCTTTGGCTGGTGGGATGCACAGGTTACTTACCGTCCTGCCAAAAATCCAAAGAGTACTTTCCGTGTAGGTGGTACTAATATTGCCAACAATTACCAGCGCACTGGTTTTGGAAGTCCCTATGTGGGAGGTCTTTACTATGTGAGCTATGGCTACAATCTGTTCTAGTATAGTTGCCTTTAGGGGCTAACGTAAAATATCGGGTAATAAGTAAAAGGTCCCGCCAACTGGCGGGACCTTTCTTTTAGATATGGGGTTACGATAGAGTGGCTTGGTCTTTGTAGCTACAGAAAAGCCTATTTAAGAGGGCAATTTCGCTCGCCGATCTTAAAGCCGTTATGAAAGATCTCCAGCCGGTAGGTTCCTTTACTATATTGTCCTGCTCGAACAGGAAATTCTACAGTTTGCCGGGTTCCTTTTTCGTAGTTTACGGGTATTAAGGCGGTATAAGCCCTTTTCCCCTCTTCTCGGGAATTGAACATCATTCCATTTTCGGTGATCGTCTTCCCCGAGGGATCGGTCACGATCAGGTACATGTCGGCCGGTCCCGAGGGGGCGATCCTGTTTTCAATATCGAATCGGACCAATAGCTTATCAACTCGCTTGGCCGTAGTGGTGGTCTTTTCTTTACCACTGGGTTTTACATCTATCGAGGAAATTTGTATGGAGGAGGCAGAAAAAGTAGAGCCGATGTCGACTGTTTCACTCAGCGCTGCATTTTTGGTCTTGGTGGCAGTAAGATCCTGTTCCAGACCTTCTTTTTCTCCTTGCAAGGTGTTATTAGCCGCAGTCAGTTCCAGGTTCTCTTGCTTGAGTAGGGCGATTTGATTCTCCAGGCTGGCTATTTTGCCATTCAACTCACTGACCAGTCCTCTAGCTTGCTCCAGAGAAGACTTTGTGATATTTTTTTCGTTCAATATTTTTTTGATCGCTGCTTTTTGAGCTTCAATGTCGCGTTGTTGTTCGGATACCTGGTTGGCCAAGGTGGAATTCGTATTGGTCAGGGAATCCATTCTGCGTACCGCCTGATCAAATTCTTCTTCGAGGGCGGCCTTATCGGCATCCATGGCTTGTATTTGGGCGTCCTGTGTCTCGATTTTGTCAGCTGTTTTACTTTTATCCCAAATTAAATACGCCCATGTGCCCACCAAGGCGATCAATAATACGAGGATCGTATAGTTTTTTGTCCGCAGTTCTTTTATCTGCGCAGTCTTTTCGTTCGAAATGGCATTTTGTTCGTTCATATACTATTTTTAAAGGATTATAGGGCCGGTTTACTTTTATTTCGCCGGCGTTCTTATTACTGCAAATTAGCAAATGCCCAAGGCGGGACTGTGAAAATTATCATAATTTAATAGATGACATTTGTCATCCAGGACCTGACGATTTCCGTTTCGTTGTATCTTAGTGCTTTATGAGTGCATCCGCTGTTATTACCGACTGGAAGAAAGGGAAGTGGAAGCCCGTGTACTGGATAGAAGGGGAGGAAGAATACTTTATTGACCAGGTATTGCATTACGCAGAGCACCAAATCTTGCCCGAGTCTGAGGCAGCTTTTAATCTTAGTGTTTTTTATGGACGCGATGCAGCATGGCCGGACGTGATCAACGCATGCAAGCGCTATCCCATGTTTGCCGAGCGACAGGTCGTGCTTATCAAAGAGGCGCAACACATGCGCGACATAGACAAGCTTGAATCATATCTGGAACAACCCCTTTCGTCCACCATTTTAGTGATCGGATACAAGGATAAGAAATTAGATAGTCGTCGCAAATTTGCCAAGCTGATCAAAGAAAAGGGGGTTATTGTTAGTACCAAAAAACTGTATGAAAAGGACTTGCGCGCCTTCGCGGAATCACTGATACAAGACAAGGGATTATCGATACAGCCATTGGCATTGAGTTTATTGGTCGATCATATTGGGTCCGATATGCAGCGTATAGAAAACGAGCTGGAGAAATTGATCGTTAATTTGGCCGAGCGAAAGCTGATTACAACTGATGATATAGAACGCTATATCGGCATTAGTAAAGAGTATAATGTTTTTGAACTACAAGCGGCTTTAGCGGCCAGGGATACCAGCCGCTGTCTGCGTATTATCCGCTATTTTGAGGCCAATCCCAAGGCAGGCCCTATTCAATTGGTCTTGCCCTCTTTGTATGGATTTTTCTCAAAAGTGTATATGCTCTATGGGATGGGAGGAGGTGATGATAAAACTATAGCAGCAACTTTGGGCGTTAATCCTTTTTTTATTAAGGATTACAGGTCGGCTACCCGTAATTTTGACCTAAAGGCCACCGAAAAGGTTCTACTCTTGCTTCATCAATATAATTTACGATCGATCGGTATCGGCACGATCGGAGTAGAGGATGCCTCGTTGCTAAGGGAACTTGTCATGAAGATCCTACTTTAAAATCATCATAAAAAGTCAATTATGCGAATTTTATTTTTTGTCACTGCTATTGTCTCCATTCTGTTAGTGGGGTGTCTTGAAAATACGCAAGAGATCACCCTTCGTGAAGATGGAGGAGGTGTGTTTTCGGCCAGTTCCGATATGGGTCAATTGCTGGGGTTGGCGCGCCAAATGGGTGCGGGGCAAGACCTATCTGAATTGGACAAGCAGAAAATGGATACTGTCATTTCATTGGCTAGTGCGGCGGATAGTTTGGAGGGATTGAACGAAATGGAGCGCTTGTTGGTTTCTAAGGCCAGTCTTTCTGTCAACATGAACTTTAGTGATGACCTGATGAAAACCGGAATTCGCATTCCTTTTGACAAGATCGAGCAAGCCGCTTCTCTTCAGCCCCTCTCTGGAAAACTACTGGGAGATGCTGCCCGGCGCCAATTGGGAGATAAATTACCTACAGGGGGAAGACAAATGCCTCAGCCTAGTAGTTTTGAGCAGTATTATGATCTGGCGATCACCTCCGGTAGTATTCGAAGAACACTCAATAAAGAACGGTATGCCCTGGCGGCCCAAGATGAGTTTCTAAAAGGCATGCAAGAACTCTCCGGAATGGGACTTTCGATGCGGTCTACCTATGTGATCAATTTACCTCGTCCTGCCTCCAAGGTCGAGGGGAAGGGCCTGAAGCTATCAGAGGACAAGCGTAAGGTGACGTTAAGCGTCGATATTGACGATTTCTTTGATGAGCCCGAGAAGTTACAATACGTTATTGAGTATTGATCAGAGTAAGCGATGGCTGCTGGCCTTGTCCAGATGTAATTGCTCTACTAGGGCTTGTAGATTCTCGAATTTTTTTTCGGCCCGCAGGTAATGATGAACGTATACCGTTAGCTCCTGATCATAGATATCTTCATCAAAGTCGAATAGATTTACTTCTACGACTCTGTTTTTACCGTCTACGGTCGGTCTGAATCCTATGCTCATCATCCCTTTGTATCGTTGGCTATGGTTTTGTGGCTGAGCATATACGGCATAAATGCCATTTCCGGGTACGATCTTCTCGGGGTCTTCCATTTTTAAATTAGCAGTGGGGTAGCCGATCGTTCTGCCGATCTTGTTTCCATGAACAACCCGCCCGGTAAAAAAGAAGGCATAACCCAATAAGCGGTTCGCTTTTTCTATTTCACTGTGCAAAACGGCTTCTCTGACGCGGGTAGAGCTAATGGAAATTGTCTCTAATACATGCTTGGGAATTTCTTCGAGTTGGTAGCCGAACGTAGAAGCCTTCTGCTGTAATAGATCAAAATTGCCCAGACGGTCTCTTCCAAATTGATGATCGTAGCCAGTGATAATGGTATGAGGATTGAATTTCTTTACCAGGAATTCACTAATGTATTGATCGGCGGTCAGGTTGGCAAAGGCATCGGTAAACGGGACGAC
>JBIIHS010000144.1:0-4410 GCA_044235515.1 Chitinophagaceae bacterium
CTAAGGATTGCATAACTTTTACGCTTTAAACTGCCAGGGCAGTGTAGGTTCAATAAAAACTGCCGTGGGGCAGTGGTTTAGCGTAAAAGTGGGCGATAGGCCGCTTGTTTTAGTTTAGTTCCGGTAGATCCGGTTTGTGAAGATAGGAAACTTCCTCGAAACTAAACGGAGAAATCGATCCTGCATAATCTAGCTCGCTAAAAAAATGTTAATTGCCTGTACCTTTGGGCGTTCAAGTCATGTCGCAACACTCACCCATACAGATCCGGGGCGCCCGAATGCATAATTTAAAGAATGTGTCGGTGGACATTCCCAGAAAAAAACTGGTGGTGATCACAGGTGTATCCGGATCCGGAAAATCTTCGTTGGCCATCGATACCTTGTACGCGGAGGGGCAACGTCGTTACGCGGAGAGTCTCAGCGCCTATGCCAGACAGTTTCTGAATCGCATGGACAAACCCGATGTGGATCTTATCAAGGGATTAAGTCCGGCCATTGCCATTGAACAAAAAGTGATCACCCGTACGGCTCGCAGTACCGTAGGCAGTCTAACCGAGATCTATGAGTATTTACGTTTGCTATTTGCCAGGGTGGGGACCACGATCTCTCCGGTTTCGGGTCAGGTGGTTACCAAGCACCAACCCGCTGATGTTGTTGAAGCTATCCAAGCAGGCAAAAATGGCGACAAGGTTTTTATCATGGCTCCCTTTCTTAAAACGGGAAAAAGAGATTTACGAGAAGAGTTATCCATACTGCAACAAAAGGGCTTTACCCGTGTCATGGTCAAGCAGGGTAAAAAAGCAAAGGAGACCGTAATGCTCTTGGAAGAATTATTGACCACAGATACAAAGACGCTGACTTCTTATCAATTGACCCAGACCGTGGTCGACAGGATCGTAGTAAAATCATTTAGCGAAGAAGACCTGCATCGGTTGGCCGATTCCGTTGCGCTTGCTTTTGCCGAAGGAGAAGGCAACTGCGCTTTGCTGATCAACGACGATAAATTGATTTCTTTCAATAATCGATTCGAATGTGACGGCATCGTTTTTGAAGAGCCATCACCCCAACTATTTTCTTTCAATAATCCCTATGGTGCCTGTCCGGTTTGCGAGGGATTTTCGCAAGTGCTCGGTATCGACCCCGAATTGGTTATTCCCAATAGGCAGCTGAGTGTCTATGAGGGGGCGGTAGCTCCCTGGAAAGGTGAAAAGATGGATTGGTGGCGCCAACAATTTGTAAAGGGGGCAAAGAAGATCGATTTTCCTATTCATAAACCTATCGATTCGTTAAGTGCCAAGCAATACAAGCTACTTTGGGAGGGGTCGGACGGTATCTATGGTATCGATGATTTTTTCAAAGATGTAGAGGCGCATCTTTATAAAGTACAGTTTCGGGTCATGTTAAGTCGTTATCGCGGGCGTACCGATTGTCCTTCTTGCCAAGGATATCGGCTTCGAAAGGAAGCCCTTTGTGTACAGATCGACGGCCTTCACATTGGTCAGTGTAGCTCCCTACCCGCCAGTGCGCTGGCTATTTGGGTTAAAGGGCTCGACAAAAAACTAACAAAGCATCAACTGCAGGTCGCTTCGCGCATACTGGTCGAACTCAACCATCGTATAGGCACCTTGCTTAAAGTGGGTTTAGGCTACCTGACCCTGCATCGGCTGGCTAACTCGCTGAGTGGAGGCGAGAGTCAGCGTATTCAACTTACTCGCAGTTTAGGATCAACCCTTACGGATTCGTTATATATCCTTGATGAGCCCTCTATTGGGCTGCACCCCCGCGATACGGCCAATTTGATCAAGGTGTTAAAAGAGTTGCGCGATGTGGGCAATACGGTATTGGTCGTTGAGCATGATGCCCAAATGATGCAAGAGGCCGATCATATTATTGACATGGGCCCCTTGGCCTCTCATTTGGGAGGAGAGGTGATCGCTGATGGAACACTATCTGATTTATTGCGCAATAAGAAAAGTCTGACGGGGCAATATCTGAGCGGTGCGCTTCATATTGAACTTCCCGCCAAGCCGCTGCTCGCCAAACGGTATGTAGAGATAAAAGGCGCCACCCAGCATAATTTAAAATCGGTTGATGTTCGCTTTCCCTTGCAAGTCCTTTGTGCCGTATGTGGTGTAAGCGGAAGCGGTAAGACCACCTTGGTCAAACAGATACTCTATCCGGCCCTAAAACGGAAATTGCTCGATTATAGCGTGCCGGCCGGGCAGTTTCGAGAACTTTCCGGAGACCTTGAGTTGATCAATCAGGTCGAGATGATCGATCAAAACCCAATTGGTAAATCGTCGCGTAGCAATCCGGTTACTTATATCAAGGCCTATGATGAGATCCGCGATCTGTTCGCAGCGCAGCCGCTCAGCAAGATGCGAGGGTTTCAACCGCGTCATTTTTCGTTCAATGTCGATGCGGGTCGCTGTGATACCTGCAAAGGGGAGGGCGAACAAGTGGTCGAGATGCAATTTTTGGCCGATGTGCATTTACGTTGTGAGTCTTGTGGAGGCAAGCGCTTTAAGGAAGAAGTGTTGGAAGTAACTTATAAGGAGCGTTCCATTCATCAGGTATTGGAGATGAGCGTGGATGAGGCAATAGAATTTTTTGCGGCAGAAAAAGCGGTTACCCGTGCCTTGCAGCCGTTGCATGAGGTGGGCTTGGGGTATATCAAGCTTGGTCAATCTGCGGCAACCTTATCGGGCGGAGAGGCCCAGCGTGTCAAGCTGGCTTCTTTTCTGGGAAAGGGAAAAGCAGGTCACTCTATCTTATTCATTTTTGATGAGCCTACCACTGGATTGCATTTTCATGATATCGGAAAACTGCTCCGCTCGTTTCGGGCCTTATTGGCACAAGGGCATTCCATTGTGGTCATTGAGCATAACACCGATGTGCTTAAGGCCGCCGATTGGATCATCGAATTAGGCCCAGAGGCTGGCGACAAAGGGGGAGAAGTTACCTTTACCGGCACACCTTCGCAGCTAAAAAAATCCTCGAAAAGTAATACGGCTCCTTTTTTGTGAGCTCAGCGAAGACTGTCTTGTTCTTTGATGAGTTTTTCGTCGTGGTGAATGCCTCTCCAGGCCATCAGGAATCCAGTCCATTGTGCTACCAGCAGCAGGGAAGTCAATGAGGGAACAAATTCCTTGAGCTCATAAAAAAGTATGCGCAGGTACAAGGCGCCCAAGAGGGTGCAGAGTAATAGCCCTAATAGGCAGTACCATTGTTGTTTTTTACGGTTGCCATATAAAAATATGGTCACCACTCCCAGCAGCATGATCACGATGGTCAGCAGAACCAGATGTAATTGATAGCCGGCATCTACTTGTGCCTTCATAGGAGTGCCTTCGGGTAGCAACATCCAACCCGTTGCGAAAGGAAAGAAGAAGCTAAGGCCGGCCGCCATTACCGAAAGCAGGAGCCATAGTGTCTGGACGCGTTGTATCATAGACAGAAGTTAAGAAAGATTCGGGTAAAGTGGAAAGCGTTCCATCATCGTTTGCACAGCCAAGCGCACTTTTTCTATGACCACGGGCTGATCGGCATGGGTCAGCACCTCATCTATCATCGAGACAATGATTTCCATTTCGGGTTCCCTTAGCCCTCTAGTAGTAATGGCCGGAACTCCCACTCGAATACCCGATGTTACAAAAGGTGATTTATCATCGAAAGGAACCGCGTTTTTATTGAGCGTAATATGGGCTTGGTCCAGCACCTCTTGTGCCTTCTTTCCTGTAAGGCCTTTGTTGCGAAGATCGATCAGCATAAGATGATTGTCGGTTCCGCCACTGATCAGATGATATCCGCGACTTACAAAAGATGTTGCCATGGCTTGTGCATTGGCTATTACTTGACGGGTGTACTCTTTAAATCCATCCTCTAAAATTTCGCCGAAGGCAACAGCCTTGGCTGCGATGACATGCTCGAGTGGTCCGCCTTGGGTACCGGGAAAGACCGCCAGATCAAGCGCTGCACTCATGGATCGGATATTTCCCTTGGGGTCTTTTGCCCCCAACGGGTTGTCAAAATCATGTCGTAGCATAATCAAACCACCGCGAGGGCCCCGCAAGGTTTTATGCGTGGTCGAAGTAACAATATGGCAATGCTCGAGCGGATCGTTGAGCAATCCGGTGGCGATCAGTCCGGCCGGATGCGCGATATCGGCCAATACTAAGGCTCCGATCTCATCGGCTACAGCCCGTATGCGTTTGTAATCCCAGTCGCGGCTGTACGCAGAAGCTCCACAGATGATCATCTTTGGTTTTTCTTTTCTTGCGGTCTCTTCGAGTTGCGCATAGTTGATCAGTCCGCTATCTTGGTGTACTCCGTAAAAGAAGGCACGATAATGTTTTCCGCTGTAATTGGCCGGGCTTCCATGAGTAAGATGGCCTCCCATGCTCAGGTCCA
>JBIIHS010000145.1:0-4383 GCA_044235515.1 Chitinophagaceae bacterium
CCCTACCTATTCAGCAATACCCTGGCCCCTTCTATTGTTGGCGCTTCTATTGCCGTACTCGATATGCTTACCGAGACCACGGAACTACGCGATCGTCTCGAGTATAACACCACTTATTTTAGAAAGAAGATGACCGAGGCCGGCTTCGATATCAAGCCTGGTGATCATCCGATCGTTCCCATTATGCTCTACGATGCGGTACTGGCCCAGAAAATGGCTGCGCGTTTACTCGAAGAAGGCATTTATGTGATCGGATTCTTTTATCCTGTAGTGGCCAAGGGGCAAGCCCGCATTCGAGTGCAGCTAAGTGCCGCGCATCGCCAGGAGCATCTCGATAAGGCCATTGCGGCTTTTATTAAGATCGGCAAAGAGTTAGGAGTGCTGGCATAGTTCCGGTTTTCAAATCACGTTGTTGTAGACCTTTTTGGAGGACAGGGGCCCGATTATCTTCTATCGGACTGTAAAGGCCTTACGCACAGAACAATTAACTTTGCTCAAATTCCCGAGATCCATGCGCTTAGTAACGATACTCCTTTTGGCCACTAGCTTTTTGTTCGGCTCCTGCACCTTCAATAATGTAAAAGAAGACGAGCGTGTCGCCGCCATCTTTTCCGCTTATAATGTTCAGGGTTGTTTTGGGTTGATGGATAATGGAACCACGGGCTTTACCATACACAATCTATCTCGTTTTCGGGATAGCGCTTATTTGCCCGCCAGCACCTTCAAGATCGTTAATTCGCTGATCGGTCTGCAAACCGGAAAGATCAGTAGTGACTCCATGGTCATTCCCTGGGATGGGGTGGTTCGTTCGGTTCCCGAGTGGAATCAAGATCTGAGCATGTACCGGGCTTTTCGCGCTTCGTCCGTTCCCTATTATCAAGAAGTGGCCCGCCGCATTGGCAAAGACACCATGCAGTTTTGGGTCGATTCAATGGGGTATGGAGCCATGAACGACACCGCCAAGGTAGTGCTTACTAGCGCCGTCGATACGTTTTGGCTCGATAACTCTATTCGAATTACCCCCGATGCCCAATTGGGTTTGGTCAAACGACTTTATTTCAATCAACTTCCTTTTTTCAGGACCTACCAAGAAATGGTACAACGGGCCATGCTCATAGAAAGCAATACCCTGTATCGATTGGCCTACAAGACCGGAACTGGAACGGCTCCCAATGGAAATACAATCAACTGGGTAGTGGGCTGGGTCGAAGAGAATAATCATCCTTATTTTTTTGTATTGAATACCGAGTCTACTCCTGGCAACCCCTTGCTGCCCGAGCGGCAAAAGCAATTGCTTACCGATATTTTAAAGGTGCTCGGATTCTTTAAGGGTAATATGTAATCGATGCAATTATACGCTCCATCATTAACCCAGTACAAGCGGCTCATTACCCGCGAGGTCAAGATCGGAGATCTGTTGCTGGGCAATGGCCATCCAATCCGGGTGCAAACCATGACCACCACCGATACCATGGATACGATCGCAACGGTGGAGCAGACCATTCGATGTATCGAAGCCGGAGCCGAGTTGGTACGCATTACCGCCCCCTCTAAAAAAGAGGCAGAGAATTTAAAGGCCATTAGAGATGAGTTGCATAAGCGCGGGTACAAGGTTCCCCTGGTGGCCGATATTCATTTTACCCCGAATGCGGCCGAGATCGCAGCGCGTATTGTAGAAAAGGTAAGAGTGAATCCCGGTAATTATGTCGATAAGAAAAAGTTCGAGCAAATCGATTATACCGATGCGGAGTATCGTGAAGAGATCGAGAGGATCCGCGAGCGATTTACACCGCTAGTGCGTATTTGTCGGCAAGAAGGTACGGCCATGCGTATCGGCACCAACCATGGTTCACTCAGCGATCGGATCATGAGTCGCTATGGGGATACGGCCATTGGAATGGTAGAGAGTGCCATGGAGTTCTTGCGTATCGCCCGCGATGAGTCGTTTCATAATATCGTGCTTAGCATGAAGAGTAGTAATCCACAGGTAATGGTACAGGCCTATCGACTACTCGTCCAAACTATGTTCAATGAATTTGGCGAAGCGTATCCGCTGCATTTGGGAGTAACAGAAGCCGGAGATGGAGAAGACGGACGTATCAAGAGCGCTGCGGGTATTGGCACATTGTTAGAGGATGGACTGGGCGATACCATCCGTGTTTCGTTGACAGAAGATCCCGAACTTGAGATACCCGTATGTCGAGATATTGTAAAGCGGTATCAGCAGCCGGTATCGGGTCTGGTACCTGCTATTCAGAAACCCTCTTATTCTCCCTTCGAATACAAGCGCCGATCTAGTTTTGCCGTCGATCGGATCGGTGGAGGCCAAGTGCCGGTGGTGATCAGTGATCTCAGTAAGATCGAGCATATTACACCCGATCATCTGCGCAGTATCGGTTATAGTTACAATGCGCAAACCGATAAATGGACCATAGGTGACGCAGCGGCTGATTATATTTTTACAGGGCATCAACTACTCAACTTTGCCCTGCCTGGAACGCTTAAGGTGATCGTATTTCCCGATGCCTGGCAGCAAGCCGCTTCCGAAAGTTATTATCCGCTCTTTGCCGCTAGTGGCTATGCCGCTGCCCCTGTCAAAAGTGAGAAGCTCAATTTTGTGCTGTTGGATTGTTATAATGATGACACCCAGATCAACGACTATAGTTTCTTAGATACGGTGGCTAATGATAGGTCAGTAGTACTTTGCCTAAGCAGCACCAATCAAAATGCCATGCAGTCCGTTCGTCGAATGGTGATGGCCTTAGACGAAAAGTCGATCCACAATCCACTGGTGCTGGTTTGTGACAGTAAGGGCGCCACCCCCGATGAGCATTTGATTCATTTTGCGATCGAAACCGGGGCATTGTTGCTCGATGGAATGGGCGATGGTATCAGTCTTGGTTATCGCCCCGAAGCTTCCATGCAAACGATACAAGTAAAGGGCAGAACGTATTTGCCCGTGCAGGATATTTATCAATTTACCAATAATACAGCCTTTAGTATTTTACAGGCCACGCGTACAAGGATCTCCAAGACGGAGTATATCAGTTGTCCTAGTTGTGGCCGTACCTTATTCGATTTGCAAGAGACCACGGCCAAGATCAGGGCCGTTACCCATCATCTCAAAGGGGTCAAGATCGCCATTATGGGTTGCATTGTCAATGGTCCGGGGGAAATGGCCGATGCCGATTTTGGCTATGTAGGAAGCGGTCCCGGAAAGATCACCTTGTACAAAGGAAAAGAGATCGTCAAACGAAACGTAGATAGCGAGGTGGCGGTAGATGAACTCATTGAGTTATTGCGCGAGAACGACGCCTGGGTAGAGCCTTAATTTAATGCCATGTCGCGTACAGATTTTTTAGTGATCGGTTCCGGAATTGCCGGACTTAGTTTTGCCATCAAGACCGCACAGCGTTTTCCCGACAAGCAGATCAAGGTCATCACCAAGGCTGCGGCCGATGAGACCAATACCAAGTATGCACAGGGAGGTATTGCCGTTGTTAGCGAGGGAGAAGAGGATAGTTTCGAAAAGCATATCGAAGACACGCTCATTGCCGGAGACGGACTTTGCAACAAGGATATCGTTCGTATGGTGGTAGAGGAGGGTCCCGATCGCGTAGAGGAGATCATCGAGTGGGGTGCTCGCTTCGATCGCGATCCTGTCGGGGAGTATAAAAAAGGAAAAGAGGGAGGGCACTCGGCACACCGCATCTTGCATTATAAAGATGTTACCGGCATGGAAATGGAGCGAGCCTTATTGCAGGCGCTCGCGCAATATCCCAATATCGAAGTGGTCAAACATTGTTTTGTCATCGATCTGATCACCCAACATCATCTGGGCTATTTGATCACCAAATCGACACCAGACATTGAGTGTTATGGAGTATATGCATTGAATCTCCACACGAAAAAGATAGAGAAGATCCTGGCGGGTATTACCGTACTGGCCAGTGGCGGAAATGGTCAAGTCTATCGAACCACGACCAATCCTGCCATTGCTACGGGCGATGGGGTCGCCATGGTCTATCGGGCAAAGGGTCGTATCGAGAACATGGAGTTTATTCAATTTCATCCTACGGCTTTATTTGAGCCCGGACTCCGCGGCCAGGCGTTCTTAATTACCGAAGCTGTTCGGGGAGAGGGAGCGGTATTGCGCAATCAAGCAGGGGAGGCTTTTATGGAGCGATACGATGAGCGCAAAGACCTGGCGCCTCGCGATATTGTGGCGCGGGCCATTGATGCCGAAATGAAAAAGACCGGTACCGAGCATGTGTGGCTCGATTGCCGACAAATCGATACGAAAGTATTCAGATCTCATTTTCCTACCATTTACGAAAAATGCCTTTCGATCGGAATTGATGTATCCAAGCAGTTGATACCCGT
>JBIIHS010000146.1:0-4333 GCA_044235515.1 Chitinophagaceae bacterium
GAGTGGGACATGCCGTTTTGCTCGCCCGCGAACAAGTGGCCGGAGAAGAGATCTTTATTGTGTTGGGCGATACCATTTGTGAATATGATGTCAAGGCCATTGCTTCTGCGCCTCGATCCATGATAGGGCTACGAAAAGTGGATGATCCTCGTGATTTTGGAGTGGCCGAGATCAACGAAAATGGAATGATCACCCGCGTGGTCGAAAAGCCCCAGATGCCCAAGTCCAACATGGCCATGGTGGGTATCTATAAGATCAAGGAAAGTGAAATCTTATTTCGATGCCTCGAAAATAACATCAGTCATGGGGTGCGTGCACATGGCGAGTATAGTATTACCGATGCGTTGGAGTGTATGATACAACAGGGGATTTCCTTGCAGTCCTTTAAGGTCGACAACTGGTTTGATTGCGGCCGTAAAGAGACCTTACTGGAATCGAATGCGCTCTTACTTAAGAAATTTGCTCCGGCTGTCGATGGCACAGCTTTTGTCAATACAGTTATCGTACCCCCTGTGAGTATCGGAGTGGGTTGTCAGATCAGCAATGCTGTCATTGGTCCTGATGTGACCATTGGAGATCATACCAAGATCGATTGTTCGGTCGTACGGAACTCCATAATCGGATCCTACTCTCATTTGCATGATATTGTCGTTAACGATTCACTCATTGGAAGCGATACGGATTGCAAGGGGGAGGCCCGCTCCCTGAATATCGGCGATAATGCTACCATCGACCTGGGTTAATCAAGCAAACTTCTTATGGCTGTCTTTTCGAACCGAATAACACGTCTTTTTTCGATCGACTATCCGATTATTCAAGCTGGTATGATCTGGACCAGTGGTTGGCAACTGGCCAGTGCCGTTAGCAATAGCGGGGCGCTGGGTATTATTGGTGCGGGCTCTATGTATCCCGATGTCTTACGAGATCATATTCAACAATGTAAAAAGGCCACGTCGCGACCGTTTGCCGTAAATCTTCCGCTTCTTTATCCTGATATCGATAAGCATATAGCGATCATCATCGAAGAAAAGGTGCCCATCGTTTTTACGTCGGCGGGCAGTCCGGCCACCTGGACAAAGCATTTAAAGGCCCAGGGTATTGTAGTGGTGCATGTGGTAAGCTCTGCAACCTTTGCTCGTAAGGCGGCTGCGGCCGGTTGCGATGCTGTGGTGGCTGAGGGCTTTGAGGCCGGCGGACACAATGGGCGCGAGGAGACCACGACCATGGTGTTGGTGCCGGCTGTCTGTGCGGCCGTTACGATTCCCGTTATTGCAGCCGGAGGTATTGCCAATGGCAGACAAATGCTCGCTGCTATGGTATTAGGAGCCGAGGGCGTGCAGATGGGTTCTCGTTTTGTGGCTAGCGAAGAGGCCTCGGCGCATCTTGCATTTAAGCAACGCGTTATTACGGCGCAAGAGGGCGATACAAAACTGCGTTTGAAAAAACTGACCCCCGTGCGGCTATTGGACAATGAGTTTGCCCGTCAGGTGCAAGAGGCCGAAGCAGAAGGAGCATCAACAGAGATACTGGCTTCTTTGTTAGGAAGGGGGCGTGCCAAAAAAGGAATGTTCGAGGGTGATCTGGAGCAGGGAGAATTAGAAATTGGTCAGGTGAGTGCTTTGTTGCGCGATATTTTGCCCGCCGCCACCATTGTATCAAATACCTGGCAAGAGTTCAGGGAAGCATCCGCTGCGATCAATTCTTTTTGACGATCCACTTTAGCATTTCTCCCCAAGTGACTTTTTTCCCATACAGTAAGATACCTGTGCGATAAATTTTACCGGCCAACCATACCATGGCTATAAAGCTCAAGATCAAAATGAGCATCGAGACGATCAGTTGCCACCACGGAACGGTACCGGGTACGCCGTAGGGTATGCGTGCCATCATTACAATGGGAGAAGAAAATGGCAAAAAACTTCCCCATACGGCAATAGGACCAGAGGGGTTGGCGATGGTGGCGGTCATCATGGCAATGGACAAAATGACCAGCATGGTAATCGGAAAACTAAGGGATTGTGCCTCGCGAATATCTTCATTGACCGCACTGCCTACGGCCCCATAGAGTGAGGCATAGAAGAAAAATCCTGCCAGAAAATAAAATCCGAAACAACCTAGTATCAACGGTACGTTCACTTGGGTAAAGAGGCGTTGCATATTGCCGACCATTTCAGCGGCCCCCATTTGGGTGCCCGCTTCATTAGCGACATTGTAGGCGACCAAGATAAAGACGATCCATAGTAAGAATTGAGTCAGGGCCACCGCACCGATCCCGATGATCTTTCCTAACATCATCTGAAAAGGCCGCACCGAAGACACGATCACTTCGGCAATACGATTGGTCTTCTCTTCCATAACGCCCATCATTACTTGCGACCCATACACCAGTAAAATAAAATACATCAAAAGACCAGCTACATACCCAATGCCCTCCGCTGTATTACTATCTGATTTTTCATCTACAATGTTTTTTGCTTTGAGCTGTAGACGACTTTGTGACAAAATGAGGAGCTTGTCGGAATCGATCTGCAAGCTATCGTTTAGGATTTGTCCCCAGATGCGATCGATCTTGGCCTGTACGGCCGCTGTTGTGGCGCTGCCATAGGATTTAAACGTGTTGAGCGATAGGCTATCCAACCCTTTGCGCCAATCAAGCGCCGGTACAACAATATACCCGTCGTAGCCCGCCGACTTTTGGTTTTGTTCGGCAGCTTCCACATTCTCTACCAAGGTCAGTATAGAGCTATTATCGAGCTGATTTTGTTTTTCGAGTATAGGAGCACTGAAATAACCAGAGGAGTCGACCACCGCGATCGAGAGCGATTCTCGACTATTTTCGGCAATAAACCCCATCCCGAAGATCAATCCTACGTAGAGCACAGGTAGCAGTAGGGTAGAGATGATAAAGGTCTTTTTCTTTACCCGGGTCAGGTATTCTCTTTTGATGATGATCCAGGTCTTGTTCATAGCGATGCATTTTTTGTTTCGAAGGAACGGCTGACCGGCGTGCCCTCTACCAGTTTAATGAAAATATCATTGAGAGAAGGTAAGATCTCCTTGAAGGAAAGAATGCCTACTTGCTTATCGAGTAAATACTGAAGGGCTTGGTTGCGGGTTTGTCCCTCTTTCAATTGAATGTACAATTTCGAGTCGGTCCGATCCACGATCGAAAAAGGAAGGGTCTCTTGCGGTAAGCTGGCCGGCCCCTCGGTCTCTACCAAGAATACGTTTTCTTTGAATTGGTCTTTCACCGCTCTTACGGTACCATCGAGTATTTTTTTACCCCGATTGACCAGGGCAATATGATCACAGATCTCTTCGACCTGTTCCATGCGGTGGGTACTAAAAATGATGGTAGCTCCTTCGGCCGCTAATCGATAGATCTCGTCTTTGATCAGGTTGCTATTGACCGGATCAAGACCACTGAAGGGTTCGTCTAAAATGATCAAGCGGGGTTGATGTAGTACAGTGGTGACGAATTGTAATTTTTGTCCCATTCCCTTAGAGAGGTCCTCTACTTTTTTATTCCACCAACTCTCCATGCCAAATCGTTCGAACCAGCTACCGATCTTTTCTTTGGCCTCCTGCTTCGAAAGCCCTTTTAATTGGGCCAAGTAGAGGGCTTGTTCACCTACCTTCATTTTTTTGTATAGTCCTCTCTCTTCGGGCATATAACCGATGTAGCGCACATCGCGGATCGGATCGAAGGGCTTTCCCTGAAAAAGAATATTGCCCTGGTCGGGATAAAAAATACCCGTAATCATTCTGATCAACGTGGTCTTGCCCGCCCCATTGGGTCCCAGCAGCCCAAAGATCTGCCCCTCTTCAATGGAGAGGCTAATATCATCGACGGCTTTTTGCGATTCAAAATATTTTTTAAGATGCTGTAACGATAAGATGGTGGCCATAGACTGAATTCAATGCTACAATATTAATTATTCGTGGCGGTTCGCTACAGGACTTTACAGGAGTGGTTGATCGGTGCGACGGGCGGCAATCGTGGAGGCAATGGCAGAGGCCACACGCTCACCGTCCATTGCAGCACTTACAATGCCGCCAGCGTACCCCGCCCCCTCTCCACAGGGAAAAAGGGCTTTCAATTGCGGGTGATATAGCCCTTTTGGATCTCGCGGAATCCGAACGGGTGAAGAAGTGCGCGACTCGGTAGCCACGACCACGGCCTCTTGACTATAGTATCCTTTAATCTTTTTTCCTTGCTCGCGAAAGGCGATCTGTAATCGTTTGTAAACC
Organism: Chitinophagaceae bacterium; assembly: GCA_044235515.1. Classification (GTDB taxonomy): domain Bacteria; phylum Bacteroidota; class Bacteroidia; order Chitinophagales; family Chitinophagaceae; genus JJ008. The sequence goes on from JBIIHS010000146.1 coordinate 4,252, forward strand.
ATTTCGGGCAACACATCTTGGAGGGGCGCTGCGCGAAGCCCCGGCAGGTAGGAGCAAGCGGGCAGGGTAGCCGATAGTCGTT
>JBIIHS010000019.1:0-13731 GCA_044235515.1 Chitinophagaceae bacterium
ACGGTACAAATGATACAGACATTGTTGGCCGCATCTCGCAGTAGTTCCAATTCAAATTCCTTCCAGCCTAACACGGCCTTTTCGACCAACACCTCGTGTATGGGGGAGGCTTGTAATCCTCTGTTGAGAGCCTCATCGAGATCTTCTTTATCGTGCACGAATCCGCCACCGGTTCCGCCCAGTGTAAAAGAGGGTCGGATCACCAGCGGAAAACCGATCTCTTGCGCAAATTCTTTTCCTTCCAAAAAAGAGTTAGCGGTTTTGGCAGTGGCCACTTTTACGCCCAGTTCTATCATCCATTGTCTGAACTTTTCCCGGTCCTCGGCTTTATCGATGGCTTTGATATCGACCCCGATCAATCTAACATTATATTGTTTCCACAGGCCCAGTTCTTCTGCCTCTTTGGCCAGGTTCAGGGCCGTTTGTCCTCCCATGGTAGGCAACACGGCATCGATCTGGTTTTCTTTTAAGATCTTTTCTATGCTCTCTACGGTCAAGGGTAGCAAATACACTTTGTCGGCCATCATGGGGTCCGTCATGATCGTGGCTGGGTTGCTATTGATCAATACCACTTTTATTCCCTCTTCGCGTAAACTACGGGCCGCTTGGGTACCGGAGTAATCGAACTCACAAGCCTGTCCAATAATGATGGGGCCCGATCCAATGATCAGTACCGAGCGGATAGAGGTGTCTTTAGGCATTTTCTATTTTTTCGAGAGGGGCGTTAAAAAAAAACAAATTGTGCAAAGCTAAGGGAATGTGGCTGTTTTTCATGCCCAAATACCGGTATTTTCTTTCAAGAACCCTGCTATTTTTGCGAATGCACAGGATCTTATTACTGGCAGGGTGCATCCTGCTTTTTTTTGGGGCCACGGCACAGTATCCTCCCTATCCGAAGAGCTACTTTATAAACCCCCTTTCCATTCCTATGGAGTTGACGGCCAATTTTGGCGAGTTGCGCAGCGATCACTGGCATATGGGACTCGATATTCGCACCAATACCCGCGAAGATCTTCCGGTGCGGGCAGCGGCAAACGGGTATATAGCGGCTATCGGCATTCGGCCGCTGGGCTTTGGACGATACATTGAGATCAGGCACCCGAACGGGCTTTCGACTCTCTATGCACACCTGAACGATTTTATGCCGGCACTCGAAGAATTTGTTACCCGAAAGCAGTACGAACAAGAATCTTGGGCAATCGATCTTCGGTTTACGCCCGATCAGTTCCCCATTCGCCAAGGACAACTGATTGCCTATAGCGGAAACACCGGGGGGTCTGCCGGCCCGCACCTGCATTTTGAGATCTTCGACACCAAGAGTGCTCAACGACTCAATCCATTGCTGTTCGGATTTTCTTTATCGGACCAGGTGCCACCTGTTATAAAAAATTTGGCGCTCTATGATCGTGGTCGCAGTATGAACGACCAGTCTCCTCAAACTTTTTCGCTACGAAAAACGGCACTCGGTTATGAGCTCGTGGGCGGCAAAACGATCAAGACTACCCACCCAAGGCTCAGTTTTGCCATCGAAGCTATCGATCAGGTCAGTGGCTCTCCCAACCCCAATGGTATCTATAGCGCTGAATTATTTTTTGATGATAAAAAGATATCGGGCTTTAGACTTGATAGTATCGATTACGAAGAAACAGGCTATATCAATGCCCATATCGACTATGCCCATAAGAAAAGAGTCGGGCGGTATTTTCAACATCTTAGTCCCTTACGCGAAGAGGCCAGTGGGGTCTACCAGCTTTTTTCGGGAGATGGTCTTATCTCTTTAACGGACACCGCGGCACATACGGTGGTTATCAAGGTCGCTGATACCAATGGAAATGAATCGGTCATCTGCTTTTCAGTGCAATTCGATCCTTTGTTTACACCGTCCGCGCTCCCACCTAAAAAAGAGGACTCGCCATTTACATTCATTAAACCAAATGAAGCTTTTTCGTTCAAACGACCTACACTGGAATTATCCCTTCCGGCCGGGGCAGTTTATGATAGCCTGCCCTTTTTTTACCAAACCGAGTTGGGCGTATTGCCCCCTGGGGCTCTTACGCCGCTATACAGAGTCAATCAAACAGCCTGGCCATTGCATAAAGAAGGGCAGCTCAAACTCAAATTAGCTAAGCTGCTCCCGGATTCGCTTCAGCAAAAACTGGTCATGCAGTATAGCGGAGAGTCGACCACAAGGAGTAAAGCGGCTACCTATCAGCAAGGGTGGGTAATGGCCTCCTTTGGGTCTTTTGGATCTTTTCAAGCGTATCTCGATACAATAGCACCGGTGGTGCAACTCAAAGGAAAAGGCGATACGATCGACTTGAGTGCCCAGCGTGCCCTTGTTTTTACTCCCACGGATAATTTTGGATCGATCAAGTCTTTTCGCGCCGAACTAAATGGGCAATGGTTACGTTTTACAAATGACAAGGCTAAAACCTGGGTGTATCGTTTTGACGAGCGATGCCCCTATGGAACCCATCAGCTGACAGTGACTGTAGAAGATGGTGTGGGTAATCAAACTACCCGTAGCTGGTATATCAAGCGAGGGCCCTATCAACCGCCTGTCAAAAAGAAAAAATACACATCAAAACGAAAAAGATGACTCCTTTACAACCCGGTGATAAAGCCCCTTTGTTCAGTGGTATCGATCAGGATGGGAATAAAGTTTCCCTTTCTTCTTTTAAAGGACAAAAATTGATCTTGTACTGTTACCCCAAAGACCTGACTGCTACTTGTACGGTGCAGGCCTGTAACCTTCGCGATCATTATAAGTTGCTCATTAAAAAGGGGTATGCGGTAGTGGGCGTTAGCCCCGATGACCAGACCTTACATCGTAAGTTTCGCGAAAAAAATGACTTACCCTTTACACTGCTGGCCGATACCGAACAAAAAATACTAAAGGCCTATGGGGTCTGGGGAGAAAAATCGATGTACGGAAGAAAGTATATGGGAGTATTTAGGACCACCTTTATCATAAATGAAAAAGGCATCATTGATCGGGTCATTACCAAGCCCCGCAGTAGCGAACATGCCCAAGAGATCTTGGATCCTGCCTATTGAACAGGCGCCTGAGTCAAAGCCAAGGCCCATGCGAACCTTATTGGATCCATTCGATCGAACCGGTCGTATACTGATGGGGTTCGTTCTCTAAACATAATAGACCTTGTTGGGATACTTCTTTTACTACAGCGCTAAATAGTCTGTCCCCGCTTTTGAAACGCACGATTTGCTCTTTTTTATAGAGAAGGCGGTTGTAGGCTGCTAGTAATGCATCGCTCTTTTTTTCTTGCAACTGTTCTAAATAGTTACCGATGGTTCCGCAGAGTCGTTTGGCTACGGCAGCAGGCTCTTGTTCTTGTCCGGAAATTTGAAAAAGCGATATCGGATTGGGTAGTGCGGGGTCAAATATTTTTTGATTGACGTTGATACCGATACCCACGATCGCCCAAGGCCATTGACCGGCAGTATTGAGCACCGACTCGATCAGTATGCCCCCTAGCTTTTGATCTTTCCAATACAGATCGTTGGGCCATTTGATCTGTAACGACTCCGATCCGGTGCTACCGGCTACTCCTTCCCACACGCCCAGGGCCACGGCCATTGATAGTTCAAACTGTTGTAAAACAGTTAAAAAATCGGTCTTGATCAGCACCGATAGGGCCAGCGAAGCGCCGGGTTCTCCCTGCCAGCTGCGACCCCGCTGCCCCCTGCCGGCTACCTGGTTAGTGCTAAAAAAGGCCATGCCATGGGTAGCTAATCCATTTTGAATGGCTTTTCGGGCCTCATCATTGGTGCTACCTACTTGCGAAAAACTGATAAAGGGTTCGCCTATGTTAGCAAAGGGGTGTGGCAATTAATTGCTATTTTTACAAGGTCAACGGATACACGAAACTAAAGCAATCGAATAGTTGGAACAACTGGCATTACTGGCCGGGGGCAAGAACAAAGCTTCGACCACCGGAAAAAAGACGATAAAGCGTCTTACAAAAAGCTCCAAGATCATCAAGACCATTATCGCAGCCATTGGTGAGAAAAAAGGACAGAGGGTTATTTCGCTCGATCTCAGAAAGGTCAATGAGGCCGTAGCCGATTTCTTTATAATTTGTCAAGCCGGTAATGCTCCACAGATACGAGCCATTACAGATAATGTTGTACACAAGGTAAAATTAGGTTGTGCAGAAAGCCCTTTTCGGCAAGAGGGGCAGCAGCAGTTACAATGGGTCCTGCTCGATTATGTCAATGTAGTCGTGCATATCATGCATCCCGACAGCCGTTCTTTTTACCGACTCGAAGAAATGTGGAGTGATGCCGCTCTTACAGAGCACGGAGAGGATTGACAAATAAATGGGTTGCTCAACTATTTTGCCAGAATTGCATTATTATATTAAGCTATGAACCGTAACGATAATATGTCTTCAAACAACGAAAATCGAACGCCCGGCGGACCTCCCTCCGGAAATTCCCCTCGCAAGTCCCCTTCCTTCAATATTTATTGGGTCTATGCCATCATATTCATTTTTTTGATCGGCTCGTATTTTGCCGGCTCCTTTGGTTCTAACACGGCCAAGACCAATGAACTCGATTTCAGGGGCATGGTGCTTCGGGGAGAGGTCGACCGCTATACTATAATCGATAACAATAAAACGGTCAAGGTCACGCTGACCAAAAAGGGACTTCTTGCCCAATCTGCCCTTTTGAAAGAAGCCAAGGTCGATACGGCCAATGCAAAAGGACCTCACATGGTCTTTAAGATCACCGGTGCCGATGCCTTTAAACGGTCAATGGATGATTTTTATAAAGAAAACAAAGAGTCCAAAAATGAAAATGGCGAGGTCACCACAATTCGAGAGATTCCTTATGATGTAGAGAGCGATCGCGATTGGTTTGGGGGCATATTGAATTTCATCTTACCTATCTTGGCCTTTGCTGCTGTTTGGATCTTGATCATGCGTAAGATGGGAGGGGGAGCCGGCGGCGGACCCGGAGGCGGAGGTATTTTCAGTATCGGAAAATCCAAAGCCACTTTGTTTGATAAAGGCACCCGAGTCAGTATCAATTTTGCCGATGTGGCAGGGCTCGATGAGGCAAAGGTAGAAGTGATGGAGATCGTTGACTTTCTGAAGAATCCCAAAAAGTATACGAACCTGGGTGGTAAGATCCCCAAAGGAGCTTTATTGATCGGCCCTCCGGGCACGGGTAAAACCTTATTGGCAAAAGCGGTAGCGGGCGAAGCGCAGGTACCCTTTTTTAGTCTCAGCGGATCTGATTTTGTGGAAATGTTCGTTGGAGTGGGCGCCAGCCGTGTGCGTGACCTCTTTAAGCAGGCCCGCGAAAAAGCCCCTTGTATCATCTTTATCGACGAGATCGATGCGATCGGTAGAGCGCGCGGTAAAAATGCCATGATGAGCAATGATGAGCGCGAGAGTACGTTAAACCAAATGCTGGTAGAGATGGATGGATTTGGTACGGATGTTGGTATCATTGTTCTGGCGGCTACCAATCGACCTGATGTATTGGATAGCGCTTTGCTACGTCCAGGCCGTTTCGATAGGCAGATCACTATCGACAAACCCGATCTGAAAGGAAGAGAGGATATTTTCAAAGTACATCTAAAGCCTATCAAGATCTCAAAATCACTCGATATTCATAAGCTGGCCGAGCAAACACCCGGTTTTGCCGGAGCTGATATTGCCAATGTTTGCAACGAAGCGGCCCTGATTGCCGCTCGCAAGAATAAAGAAGCGGTCGAGATGCAAGATTTTCAAGATGCCGTGGATCGCGTGATCGGCGGACTCGAAAAAAAGAACAAGATCATTTCACCCGAAGAAAAAAAGATCATTGCCTATCACGAGGCCGGACATGCGATCTGTGGTTGGTTTTTGGAACATGCCTATCCGTTGCTTAAAGTAACGATCGTTCCGCGGGGTACGGCCGCACTCGGCTATGCACAATACACTCCTAAAGAGCAGTACCTCTACAATACCGATCAGCTCAACGATCAGATCTGTATGACCTTGGGTGGAAGAGCTAGCGAAGATATCTTCTTTGGCAAGATCTCGACCGGAGCGCAGAATGACTTACAACAAATTACCCGCACGGCCTATGCAATGGTTACCGTATATGGTATGAACGATAAGGTGGGCAATGTAAGCTTCTATGATCCGCAGCAAGAGAATGCCTTTACTAAACCTTATTCGGACGATACAGCTAAAATGATCGATTACGAAGTGCGTCATCTGATCGATGAGGCCTATATCAAAACAAAGAATCTTTTGACCGCAAAGCGTCATGAGGTAGAGGTCTTGGCCAATGCCTTGCTCGAAAAAGAAGTGCTTTTTCAAAGTGATGTGGAAGCCTTGATCGGTAAACGTCCTTTCGAAGAAAAAAAGCCACTTACTGATCAAGCTCCCGCTTCTTCCGTAGCAGAGCCATCTGCGGCAACTACGGTGACTACGGGTGGTCCGGCCATTATGCCCCCTACTTTCTCGGACGAAGCCGATGCTTCCAATGAGGCACCTCCTTACTAATAGTGCTTTATGAACGTTTCTCCTGCCAAAGAAAATATTTTAAAGCGTATACGCGAGGCGCTGGCACATACCACGCCCATGCCCTTTCCGCAGAGTGAGAAAAACCAGGCAGTCTATCCGCCTCCTGGACAAGAAAAGGAGATCGAGTTCGCCGAACAGTTCACCAGACTACAAGGAAAATTCATCTATTGTATCAATCGACAAGAGTTGGCATTTCAATTTGCCAGCTTGGTCCGCAAGCAAGATTGGGCTCCTGTTTATTGTGCCGAAAATAAATTGATCGATCTATTGGGAGAGCCCCTGACCGACCGACTTACGACTACCGACCTGGCCGGTTGTCAGGTAGCTGTAACAAGTTGCGAATACCTGGTGGCTCGTACCGGGTCTATCCTGTTAAGCAGCGCACAGCAACAAGGACGAACCGCCAGTGTCTATGCCCCTATTCATATTTGTATTGCTTTTGTAGATCAGCTGGTCGATGATATTAAAGATGCCCTCACAGCCGCCCGGGAGAAACACGGAACTCAATTTCCTTCGTTGCTTACATTAGCTACCGGACCCAGCCGTACGGCCGACATAGAAAAAACATTGGTAGTGGGCGTACATGGGCCAAAAGAGGTTTATTTGTTTTTGGTCGAGGCCTGATATCATCCTGCTTTCTTACATTTATACCATGCGCAGTACAGATCGTCTTGCTCCCCGCGGAAATAAGATCTATTTTCTTTCCGATTTTCATTTGGGGGCTCCTACGGCCCTAGAAAGTTTACAACGAGAACAACGGATCTGTCAGTTTTTGGATCAGGCAGCGCTGGATGCGGCCGAGATCTTTTTAATGGGCGATCTCTTTGATTTTTGGTACGAATACAAAAGGGTAGTTCCTAAAGGGTACGTACGCTTATTGGGAAAACTGGCTACGCTGCAAGATGCCGGGATCAAGCTGCACTTATTTGTGGGTAATCACGATATGTGGGTCAAGGATTATTTTCAACAAGAGTTGGGCCTGCAGGTTTATTACGATCCGGTCACGATCGTCCGCAACGGGCAGCGACTTCATATTGGTCATGGAGACGGACTGGGTCCGGGTGATACAGGGTATAAATGGTTAAAACGGATCTTTCGGAATCCTATCTGCCAGCGCTTGTTTGGTTGGCTGCCCCCCGTTATCGGTATTAGCTTAGCGGCCTTTTTTAGCAGGCAGAGTCGAGCCAAGACCGGGGCGGCCGAAGAGGTATTTCAAGGACCGGAACGAGAATGGCTGATCAGCTATTGTAAAGAACGAATGGCACTGGACCCTGTTGATTATTTTCTTTTTGGTCATCGTCACTTACCGATCGATTGGGAGCTTTCGTCCGATCCATCAATCGTTCGGTATATCAACTTGGGAGATTGGATCCGTTATTATAGTTATGCTGTGTTGGATGGCACCAGTTTATCTTTGAAGTTCTTTACAGATCAGCAACATAAATTGATCACCAACCGAAAACCGTAAGTATATGAATAGCTTTTGGCAACAGCAATGGGGTAATAATTCACTAATGGCCTATGCTATTGTTTTCGGGATCATTGTACTGGTGTGGTTGTGTCGCCGCTTTCTTTCTTCTGCCTTAGCTGGACTACTTTTTCGCTGGTTGGGCCAGGTGTTGACCAAGGTCGAGCGGTCTCAATTCGATTCGCTGATCATCAAACCGCTGGAGCGATTCGTTCTGGTGCTGGTCCTGACGATCGTCTTATACCGATTACAGTTTCCCGACATTTTGAATTTTCCCGTTTATCAATTCAACACGCAGCAGATCTTACATGCCATTGGTAAATTATTATTGATCGCCACGCTTACCTCGCTGCTATTAAGGGCGATCGATTTTGTGGCTATTTTGCTCGAGCAGCGAGCCAATCACACGCCCGATCTTTCCGATAATCAATTGATCGTTTTTTTCAAGGATTTTTTTAAGGTGATCCTGGTCATCAACTCGATCCTTCTTATTCTACGTTTTGTATTTGGCTTTAACATCGGTAGTCTCGTTACCGGATTAAGCATTGTAGGAGCTGCCATTGCATTGGCCCTTCGTGAAAGTCTCGAAAACCTGATCGCCTCTTTTATTATTTTCTTCGATAAGCCTTTTGTAACGGGCGACCAGGTAAAGGTCAATGCCATCACAGGGGTCGTAGAGAAGATCGGTTTGCGCAGTACGCGCATCAGGACAGAGCAAAAAACATTCGTGACCGTTCCCAACAAGCAAATGGTAGACAGCGTACTCGATAATCTCTCGCTGCGCTCTGAGCGAAGGGCCGATATTAAATTGGAGTTGTCGGCAGCCGCCACACCGGCAGAGCTCGAGCTATTACTTACCCGTATCCGAACGCTGTTACAACAGCCGCCTATTATACATGCCACGGTCTTATTGTCCGACATTCGCGCCGGCGCCGTCTGGGTAGAGGCTGATTATTATACAGCCCCGCTGCCCTTAGAGCAGTTCAATTTGTTAAGAGAAAAAGTAAATATGCAGGTGCTAACAGTCGTGCACGAGTTAGGACTCAAATGGCCTGAACCAAAATAAAGAATGTTTGCATGCCATCAATGGCGTGCAAAGGCTTTTTGAATGATCTCACCGATCTCTCGGTCAAATTGACCATATCGTCCGTATTCGACAACTCGTCCCAATTCTTTTCCTTGGTGGTAGATAATGATAGTAGGAACGAGATCGACATGCAGCGTAGAACTGAGTTGCCCCCAGGTGGTTTTGTTTCGATCTACCCCTACCAGCGAAATATGATCGACTTTGATTCCTGCCGTATCGGCCAGTGCAAAAAAACGAGGGATAATAAAATGCGAGTCTTCGCACCAGGTGCCCATAAACACTAAAAAGCGAATGGAGTCTCTGTATTGCTGCAGGGTTTGTAAGCCGGCCACATGGGGTTGATAGGCTTTGTAATTCTCCGCGAACCAGGTAAAACTTTTTTCTTGTTCCAAGTTCGATCGGGTAAGCCATCCCTTGAATGTCTTTTCATGGGGTCTTTCCTCGATCGTCTCAAACTGCGTTTGGGCCGTGGCGACCGTAACCGTCAGGATCAACAGGATTCCCAGCAATAGCTTTTGATGCATGTGATTAGGATAGGTTAGAACGTAACTCCATTAAAAAGGTACGGATCTGCTGAAGTGATTGGATCAGCGCAAAGCGATCCTCTGCTTTTTTGTTTTTCTTAAGGTAATCGCGAGCGCCATCGATGGTAAATTTTCTTCGGCGCAAAAGATCGTAGATCAAGACCAGGTTCTTGATGTCTACAGGCCTAAAGTAGCGATCTCCCTTTCTATTCTTACGAGGTTGTAAAATATCAAACTCGGTTTCCCAATAACGAATCAGGGACTGCTTTTCTCGGAACATGGTCGCCACTTCTCCGATCGAATAATATTGCTTCTTGAAAAGTTCTTCGTCGGCGGGTATTTGTATCTGGTCTACACGGCTGGCAATGTCCTTTAAGGAGCGCCTTCCTCGTTTACCGGGTACGGTAGCAGGATTCTCTTTTAGTTTTACTCTTCTTACCCCTACCAGTGGCTCTTCTGTAGTGGAAACGGTCAAGGGGGTTGGTGGGGGTTCGACCGGAATTGGATCCGGTGCTGTTTGTACCGGCTCGGGACTAACGGTTACAGTAGGCGGGGTATCACGAAATGGTTCGGCAGGCTCCACGCTAATGGAGTTACTAACCGTTACCGGTGGAGGAGTATCAAAGTCCAGCTGTATCTGGGTGAGCGGTTTTTTCGCCATACGCTATTGTAAAGATAGTAAACCCGCTTTCGATTGCGTCTTTATCATTTTGCTGTGGAAAACTACCGTTTCTTAATCCAGACTCTGATTCGACGCCGCGGCCTGTTTTAAGATACGATCGAATTGAGCCGGTGTCAGGTCGTTGTAGAAGAAATAGATCGGGTCGATCGGTTTTCCATTTTTGATAACCTCATAGTGGCAATGCGGCCCGGTAGACTTGCCCGTACTACCTACCCAACCGATCACTTCTCCGCGTTTGACGGGTTGTCCCGCTCGGGCCTTGACCCGTACCATATGGGCATAGAGTGTTTTATAGCCGTATCCATGATTGATGATCACATGGCGTCCGTATCCATCACCCGTGTTACCAGCCGTTTCCACGGTGCCATTAGCCGTGGCATAGATGGGGGTACCCTGCGGTGCCGTAAAATCAAGACCGGCATGTAACTTGGTGGTCTTATAAATGGGGTCAATGCGATACCCGAATCCCGAGGCGATACGGTTCAGATTCTTATTGCTCACCGGCTGAATGGCAGGGGTATGCGCCAGCAACTTCTCTTTGTCTTTGACCAATTGGGCCACCTCTTGATATGATGATTGCTGGGCCTGTATCCGTGTCAGTAGGTTATCAATGGTGCGGGTAATGGAACTTACCAGTTCGCGACTATCGAGTTTCTCTACCTTGGCTATTTCAAGTTGGGTGGCCAATTCCTGGGCACGGGCACTATCGGGAATAGGGGTTGCCTCAAAGATGGCTCGGTAGACTTCATTGTCTCTTTTTTCTAGCTCTTTCATTTGCTGCTCCATTCGTTGTAGCTGTTCGGCCAGGGCAACATAATCTTCGCGGATCTCCTTGTTTTGCAGCTCCAGCATTTTCTCTTTGGGCGAACCAATAAATTGAAAGGCCAGATAAGCGATCAGGCCGGCGGTAACCAGGGCCGAGGCCACAAAACCAAACACGCGCAAAAATTTAACCCGCAGCGGGGTCTCTATCTTCTCGTAGCGAAGCGTGTTGGTATTATAGTAGTATTTAGCCTTCCTCATCTCAAAGCGCAGAGGCGTTTATTATTGCCTTACCTTTGCCAGCATTGCCTTATAGACAAATATAGCACTTACCCCCCATGATGACCTCGTTCGAAATACGCAAGGCTTTTCTGGATTTTTTCGCTTCAAAAGGCCATACGATCGTCCCTTCCGCTCCCCTGGTGGTCAAGAACGATCCCACCCTCATGTTCACCAATGCGGGCATGAACCAGTTCAAGGATTATTTTTTGGGCAATAAAAAAGCTCCGTATCCCCGCGCGGTCGATACGCAGAAATGTTTGCGTGTAAGTGGTAAGCATAATGATCTCGAAGAAGTAGGGGTGGATACCTATCATCATACTATGTTCGAGATGTTGGGGAACTGGAGCTTCGGCGACTATTTTAAGGATGAGGCCATAGCATGGAGCTGGCAATTACTAACGGAGATCTATAAGATCCCAACGGATCGATTGTATGCTACGGTCTTTGAGGGAGATGCTAGGGAAAAGATCCCGGCCTCTACAATTGCCCTGGCAAAATGGAAAACCTTGCTGCCCGACGATCATATTGTCTTTGGAAATAAGAAAGATAATTTTTGGGAGATGGGCGATACAGGTCCCTGTGGTCCCTGCAGCGAGATCCATATCGATTGTCGGCCTGATGAGGAACGAAGGAAGGTGCCGGGTCATACCCTGGTCAATAAAGATCATCCGCAGGTAATTGAGATCTGGAATAATGTGTTCATTCAATTCAACCGCAAAAAAGACGGTAGTCTCGAACCCCTCCCCGCCACGCATGTCGATACGGGTATGGGATTAGAGCGACTGGTTCGCGTGCTGCAGGGAAAAACCTCTAACTACGATACGGATATTTTTAGTGGCACCATTACGAAAACAGAAGCAATTTGTGGCATTCGTTATGATGGGTCCGATACAAAGACCGCAGTGGCCTTTCGAGTGATCGCCGATCATATTCGTGCTATTGGATTTACCATCGCCGATGGGCAGTTGCCTTCCAATACCGGTGCCGGATATGTGATCCGTCGTATTCTTCGCCGTGCCGTCCGCTATTATTATTCTTACCTGCAATATCGTCAGCCTCTGCTGACCCAACTGGTCCCTGTCTTGGCCCTTCAGTTCAAGGAGGTGTTTCCCGAGTTGCAGCAGCAAAGTGATTTTGTAAGTCGTGTCGTTCGCGAAGAAGAAGAGGCCTTTCTGCGCACACTCGAAAAAGGACTTCGTCGTATCGACGATATTGTACAGACCGCTCAGGGAGCGACTATTGCCGGATCGGCCGCATTTGAATTGTATGACACCTATGGATTTCCAATCGACCTGACTCGACTGATCGCTTCGGAGCAAGGGTTAAAAGTAGATGAGGCCGGCTTCGAGACAGAGATGAAGCAGCAAAAAGAACGTAGTCGTGCTGCGACCACAGTAGATGCCGGTGATTGGGTAATATTGAAAGAGGGTGTCAATCAATTTGTGGGATATGAACAACTCGAGACTACAGCGCAACTACTCAAGTACAGAAAAGTAACTGCCAAGGGAAAGGAAGGATACCAATGGGTGCTTAGTAAAACACCTTTTTATGCAGAGAGTGGCGGACAAGTGGGGGATACTGGATGGCTTCGTTTCGGTGAGCAAGCAATAGAGGTAGTGGATACTAAAAAGGATAATGATCTTATCGTTCATTATACCCACCAGGCACCACAGGTGATTGCCGAATCGGTAGTGGCTTCCGTTAATGGTGCTTTACGACGTGATACGGCTGCACATCACACCGCTACACACCTGTTGCATGCTGCCCTTCGAAAAGTACTGGGTAACCACGTGGCGCAGAAAGGATCGCTAGTCGAGGCGGGTCATCTTCGATTTGACTTTTCTCATTTTGCCAAGGTAAGTGCCGAGGAATTAGTAGAGATCGAGACCATTGTCAATAATAAGATCAGAGAGAACGTTCCGGTCGTTATAAAGACCTTACCCAAGGAAGAGGCTTTACAGTTGGGGGCTATGGCCTTATTCGGAGAAAAGTATGGCGACCAGGTACGGGTCGTTATCACCGACCCTCATTATTCCGTGGAATTGTGTGGAGGAACGCATGTGGGAGCGACCGGCGAACTCGGACTTTTTTGTTTGCTGAGTGAATCGGCCGTGGCAGCGGGTGTCCGTCGTGTAGAGGCAGTCTGCGGTCAACAGGCCTTGGATCATGTTCGCTCTACGGCACAGCTTGTACAATCGTTGCGCGAATTACTGAAAAATCCAAAAGATCTTTCTAAGGCCATCGAGCAGTTACAGCAAGAACAACTTGCCTTGCGCCAGCGGGTAGAGCGGTTCGAGCAAAAGGAGATCCTCTTGCTTCGCGATCAGCTCTTATCGAAGGCACAACCAGTAGGATCCGTTCAGTTCATTGGTGAGATCGTA
>JBIIHS010000147.1:0-4311 GCA_044235515.1 Chitinophagaceae bacterium
GTTGCGCAGCAGGTTGGTAATGGTGGCCTTATTGTAGGCGTAGTTCAGGGTGAGGTCCCAGGTAATATCTTTTTTACGGATGGGCACTAGGTTCAGCACCACTTCGACCCCTTCGCTATTGATATTTCCTACGTTGGTGACGATCTCGTTAACAAAGTTGGCGCCCGAGGCAACGGCTACATTGGCCAACAGGTCTTTGGTCTCACGAGAATAATAATCTACCGTACCGGAGATACGGTTGTTGAAGAAGCCATAATCAAGTCCTACGTTAGTGGTCGTGGTCGTTTCCCAGCGAATGGAAGGATCGTATCCCTCTGGCCGCAGGTAGCTCACGAACGCATTACCGAACTGTTGCATGGCCGTATTGCTACTCAATGAATAGCGTGGCAGATAAGAGTAGTAGCCGATACCGTCTTGCTGACCCGTTACACCCCAGCTGGCGCGGAGCTTCAACTCATTTACGTTCTTGGAATTCTTAAAAAAGTCCTCGTTGGCTTTCCAGGCAACGGCCACAGAAGGGAAGTAACCGATACGATCGTTCGGATTCAGCTTGGAGCTGGCATCACTTCTGATCGTGGCCGTAATCAGGTATTTGTTCATCAACGTGTAGTTGATACGACCGATATACGACTCGAGACGATACTCTGGACGATCGGTCAAGAACACTGGTTCAGAACCGATGATAGTATCTTTCTTGGCAGGATTGGCTGGATCGTAAATGCGACGATAACTAAGTGAAGGGAAATTGGACACTTTGGTCAGGAAGCTTTGATAGCTATGGGCCACCAAGACATCTACTTTAGATTTGATCTTCTTGATATCCTTAGCATAGAACAGTCCCACATCAGCGAGCTGATTGACCTTTTGCTGCTCATAATAATTTCTACGGCCCCCATCTCTGAAAGCGGTTGCCGAAACAGAATCGGTATTATCATTACCACTTCCGTCCGCAAAATCCATACCCAGATTTGCCTGCAGTTTCAGATCGCGGAAAAAGGGAAGCGTATACTCCAATTGGGCATTACCGATTACCCGGTTAACGGTAGAGCGATTATCCCGCAACATCAGTAATCCAACAGGGTTACGATTAGAAAGGTCGTTGGGGAGTCCGCCGGCGATCCACTCGTAATAGCCTCCCCAGTTTCTATTACCGGAAAGAACAGGTTGAGTAGGATCGAAGGTAACGGCATTACCAATGGCTCCTTCGTTAGCAAAACGATTTTGTGTCTGCGAAGCCTTAACGGAGATGTTCACCGACAGATTATCATTGAGCAATTTGGGAGAAAGATTGATAGCGGTAGAGATACGACTGAAATTATTGGTCTTGAGAATACCATTTTGATTGAGGTATCCCACCGAAGCGCGGAAGGGAATATTACCCAGCGAACCACTTGCACTGATCGTATTATCTACTCCAATGGCGGCTTGGTAAATTTCTTTTTGCCAATCGGTATTGGCTGTTCCGAGCATCGCCTTATACGTGTTATTGCCAGTGGCCGTTGCATCACGATTGATGATACCACGGATCTCGTTGGCAGAAAGCACATCGACATAATCAGCGATCATACCCACCGAAGTGACATTGTTAAAATTGAAGCGAAGAGCCCCTTTGCCCCCTTTTTTAGTGGTGATGATGATAACTCCATTAGAAGCACGAGAACCGTAAAGCGCAGTAGCAGATGCATCTTTGAGGACGGTCATCGACTCAATGTCGTTAGGGTTAATCGTGTTGAGCAAATTGGCAGAACCAGAAATACCATTACCATCAACAGGAACTCCGTCGATCACCAGTAAGGGATCGTTACTTGCATTAAGGGATGCTCCACCGCGAATACGAAGACGGCTTCCGCCACCGGCAGAACCCCCACCCGTAGTTACAGAGAGACCCGCTACCTTACCCACCAGCAATTGCTCGGATGAGTTGATGTTCCCTTTTTGAAAATCTTTGGCCCCGACCGATACCACCGATCCGGTAAGATCGGTCTTACGACGAGTACCATAGGCCACCACCACTACATCTTCCATAGAAGCGGCCGCAGCAGCCAAGGTTACATTGAGCGTTGTACCCTGAATGGCCACTTCGCGAGCTTCAAACCCGACAGAAGAGATCATTAAGGCATTTACGGAGGCAGAAACAGAGAGACGGAACTGTCCGGCTGCATCAGTTTGTGTACCCTGTGTGCTGCCTTTGGCAACTACACTGACGCCGCTAAGCGGGGCACCACTGGCATCTGAAACTTTTCCGGTAATGACTCTGTCTTGTGCAAAGGAGACCTGTACTACAAGGGCTAGCACAATAAGGCTAAAAGCCCTTGAGAGTTTTGATAATGACATAAGCAATCATTAATGGTTAAGCAATTCGGATCGACTACACAGGCAATAAAATGTCTTCTACAAACACAAATGAATGTGTAGTTAACACACAATATTACCAATATTTTATATCAAACAAAAAATTTGTTAAACTAAAGACAAGTATTTCTTAGTTTGGGCTGCTCAGGATAAAAATCAATTATAAAGTTGGTATTCAATATTTTACACATTATATTACTTTAAATCTGGCCCGCAGACGCTTTTTTAGGGCAGGATTCAGCTTGTATAACTTACCCGGCCGGTGGGGGACGTCTTCTTCCATTTCGTTCAGGTCTACCAACCAGTCCTTTAAGCTAACCTTCTTGCGAAAGTTTCTGCGGTCCAGCTCGGTGCCTAAGATAGCTTCGTATACCTCTTGTAACTGACGCAGCGAAAACTTTTCGGGTAGCAAACTAAAAATGAGAGGTCTTTCCAATACCTGTTGTCGAAGACGGTGCAAACAACTCTCTAAAATGTCCTTATGGTCAAAGGCCAGCTTACCGATCTTGTGGATGGGATGCCAGTGCAAGTCGTTTTGATTGATCCGTAACTGATGATGATGCAGATCGAGCAAGGAAAAATAGGCGGTGGTAATAACCCTTCCGGACGGATGTCGTCCAATGCGCCCGAAAGTTTGTACTTGTTCCAGATATACATCGTTGAGACCGGTACGCTCCAGCAATATGCGATAGGAGGCCTCATCGAGATCTTCATCAGGACGCACCAGATCGCCCAGCAAAGAATTAAGACCACTAAACTCCTCTAAGTCAGATTTGATCAGCAAGACTTTCAATTGCTTGTCCTCGTACCCCAAAATGACACAATCCACCGATACGGCAATATTGAAATAATCAAGGTGACTGATCTTTTCGGTCTCTGCGGTCTTGAACGCTTTTATGATCTTGTCGGGCATAGATTATTGTTTCGGTTACTGAATGACCAATTTGATGGTTTGCGTACCACTGGGTGTGACCACTTGTGCAACATAAAGACCAGTGGACAAGGTAGCCAGCTTAGCGGAAATATCGATTCGATGGATGCCTTCGGTCAGTTGACCATTATGAAGCGAAAGCACACGCTGACCGGCGAGATTATAGAGTTGGGCCTGCACCGCACCCGCCAAGGGAAGTTGCAATTCTAACTGCACCGATGTCAGACTACTGCGCGTCAAGAGATTGGGCAGCAATTTCACGGATAATTCAGTAACGGGGTTAGTGCCACCGCCACCAGTACCTCCGCCACCACCAGCACCTCCACCGCCAGATCCACCTGCGCCTACAATATTGCGATTAACATAGACCTTGTATTCGCCGGGCTGCAGTAAAATAGACTGCCCTGCGGCCGTGGGATTGTAGGTGGCACCAGAAAAATAATCATACCAGGTACCGCCGCCGGGAAAACTAACGGTAGCCTGCGAAGCCGTCACATCAAAATTACCTACCACCACAATATTCGATGTATCGGTGGTGAGCTGCATCCATTTAAAGCCTCCCGAAAGGGAATGTACGATACGATTAGAGGTAAAATTATTTTTATACAGCGGGTGCATGCGCAGTTGGTTGAGCTTACTGTATACATTGAAGAGATTCTTTCGCTCTGTTACATTGTTATAATCCCAGCGAATCGGTTTATTCGAAGTGCGGCAATTGTTATTGACGGTTCCGTCCGGACAATGATTGATGGAAAAATCATACCCTAGTTCACCGAATTGCCAAATCATTTTAGGACCGGGGATCAATTGACCGAAGGCCGCGGTCAATTCCATACGCTTAAGCGCTGTAGCCAGATTACGAATAGAATAGCTGCCAAATGAACTACCGAACTGCAGGGCTTTGTACATCAAGCGCTCCTCGTCGTGGCTTTCCATATAGGAGATCAGGTGCGGTTGAGACCACCCACGGGCCGTAAAGATGCTGCCGCTGAAATTGGAATTACTGACAAAACCCATGGCCGCCTCTT
>JBIIHS010000148.1:0-4306 GCA_044235515.1 Chitinophagaceae bacterium
AGCTCGTTCGATCCTGAACGCCGTTCGAGATGCGGGGGTGGGTGGCTACACCGAGTTTATCAGTTTCGATTATCAACAGCTGCTGGCCCTCAAAGAACTAGACAAGGGGGTGCGGACCCATTATTTGAATGGAGATCTTTCTCCCGAGCAGGTAATGCGTGATGGCATTGACGGGATTGACTATAATCTATCTGTTTTTCAGAAAAACCCCGAGTGGATCGGACAGGCTAAAAAGCATAAAATTGTACTTAATGTATGGACGGTCAATGACTTAAGTCAGCTCGACTGGTGTCTGCAACAAGGCTTTGACCTGATTACGACCAACGAGCCCGAGCTACTCTTTGAGCGGGTCAAGTAACGCCCCCTTTTTTATTTTGCCACAAGGGCTATTTATCTTATTTTTGCATCAGAATTGATGAATGAAGGGAACGGAATCGTTCCCTTCTTCTTTTTACCTATGGATCAAACAGCATTGATTATCAACCTTCAAGAGCGTACCCAGGCCCTTATTGAGGCCGAAAAAGACCTCTTTTTGGTAGAGGTTCGGATTAAGCCGACCAACAATGTTAAGATCTATATAGATGGAGATCAAGGAGTTAGTGTTGATAAATTAGTATCATATAATAGAAAGCTTTACCGTCAGCTCGAAGAAGAGGGGGTATTTCCCAACGGGGATTTTTCGCTTGAACTCTCCTCGCCGGGTTTAGATGAGCCGCTCAAATTGTACCGGCAGTACCTAAAAAATGTGGGGAGACCGGTCGAGGTGATCCGCATTGATGGGACCAAGGTCGAGGGGGTCTTGCAAGCGGTAAGCGAATCACAGGTGGAGTTGATAGAAACAAAAGGAAAAGGAAAGAAGATGGAACAACATACTCATCTTATTCCCTTTGCTGATATAAAAACAACAAAAATTCAAATTAAATTTTAACACCGAAACGGATCAAAAATTTGCCTTATGTCCAGTATTAACTTAATTGATGCCTTCCAGGACTTTAAAGATGCGGAAAACATTGATCGTCCCACGATGATGAAGGTAGTAGAAGACGTATTTAAAACCTTGCTCAGAAAAAAATATGGTAGCGACGAAAATTTTGACGTGATCGTTAACGCCGAAAAAGGAGACTTGGAGATCATCCGTCGTCGTATGATCGTGGAGGATGGTGAAGTAGAAGATCCTTTGGCGCAAGTAGCGTATACCGAAGCGGTAAAAATTGAGCCCGACTTTGAAGTAGGCGAAGATTTGTACGAAGAGATAGACCTTCTCGACTTTGGTCGTCGCGCCATCTTGGCGGCCAAGCAAACCCTGGCCAGTCGTATCAGCGATCTGAAGAAGAACGCCCTGGCCAAAAAATATGGTGATCGCGTCGGCGATATCATCAGTGCCGAGGTGTACCAAGTATGGAAGAAAGAGATCTTGTTGCTCGACGAAGAAGGTAATGAGTTGATCTTACCCAAGAGCGAACAGATCCCGCAAGATTATTTCAAGAAAGGCGAGAGCATTCGTGCCGTGATCAGACGGGTCGATATGAAGAATAATAATCCTGTTATTATTTTATCACGTACCGCCCCCGAATTCTTGGCTAAGTTGCTCGAGATCGAGGTACCTGAAATTTTCGATGGTCTGATCGTGATCAAGAAGATCGTGCGCGATCCAGGAGAGCGCGCCAAAGTAGCGGTAGAATCGTACGATGATCGTATCGATCCGGTCGGTGCATGTGTGGGGATGAAGGGTAGCCGGATTCACGGTATTGTGCGAGAGCTTAAAAATGAAAATATCGATGTGATCAACTACACAGCCAATATTCAATTATTGATCCAGCGTTCACTTACACCCGCTCGTATTACCAGCATGGAACTCGATACGGAGAACAAGCATGCCAATGTTTACCTGGCACCCGATCAGGTATCCTTGGCGATCGGTCGTCGCGGGGTCAATATTAAACTGGCCTCTGAATTGACCGGATATGAATTGGATGTGTATCGCGATAATGAAGGAGACGAAGAAGAATTTGATATCGATCTCGAAGAGTTCAGCGATGAGATCGACGGATGGGTCATTGATGAGTTGAAGCGAGTGGGTTGCGATACGGCCCGTAGCGTATTGAACCTGACAGCCGATGAACTGGAGCGTCGTACCGATCTCGAGAAAGAGACCATCAATGAGCTGCGCAAAGTATTGAAGACCGAATTTGAAAAAGAATAAACGATCTCCAAGAAGGGGATCACTTAAAAGAAACAATCGATCAGAATGGCAGATTTAAAACTTCCCCGGTTACTGGCCGCCGTTAAGGAGTTCAATATTGGGCAAGACACCCTCATTGACTTTTTAGTTGCTAAAGGATTTCCCAAAGATGACCTGAAGCCAACTTCGAAGTTGACAGAGGAGATGTATCGCTCATTACAACAGGAATTCCAAAGCGATAAAGTGGCCAAAATGAAGAGCGACCAGTTGGAATTACCCAAGTCTGCTCAGGGAGAAGCGCGTAAGAAAAAAGAAGACGAAGAGATCACCTTTAAGTCTACCGAGAAGCCTTCGGCCACTAAGCCCTCCAAGAAAAAAGAAGAGCCCGCCGAGACGCCTGCTGCACCAGAGCCTGTCGTAAAGCCAGCGGCGCCTGAATTGGAAGGACCCAAAGTGGTTACTAAGATCGATCTGGACGCCATCGATTCATCTACCCGTCCAAAGCGTGGGGCCAAAGCCAAAAAAGAAGAAACGCCCGAAGTAGAAAAACCAACCAAGGCCAAAAAAGGAAAGGCTGTGTCAGAAGAGGCACCAGCCCCGGCCCCGGTAAAAGAAACACCTCCTGTCGAAGAAGCGCCACCGGTTATTGAGAATATCGAAGTAGAAAAATTATCTGGTCCCAAGATCTTGGGTAAGATCGAATTGCCTACAGATAGTGAAACGCGTCCGGTACGGGACGATAAAAAACCGCGCAAGCGAATTCCGATCGCTAAAAAAGATACTACCCATCGCGAGATCTTCATCAATAAAGATCAAGATGGTCGCACCGGCGGTTCCTTTAATCGCGGTCGTGGAGGTGCCAGACCCCAGCCCCGTGGAGCGAAACGCGAAGACAAGCAGATCGACGAAAAAGAGATTCAACGCAAGATCCAAGAGACACAAGCCAAGCTTAGTGGTGGCGGTACGGGTAAGGGAAAGGGTATTAAAGCCAAGCTCCGTCGTGAGAAGCGCCAAGAAATGGCCGAGGCCATGGGCGAGGCAGTTGAAGACAACAAATTACAATTGACCGAATTTATCAGTGTAAGCGAGTTGGCCAGTTTGATGGATGTAAGTTTTGCCGATGTGATTAGTAAATGTATGAGCTTAGGCATAATGGTATCCATCAACCAGCGTCTCGATGCCGAGGTGATCGAGTTGGTAGCTAGCGAATTTGGATTTGTTGTCGAGTTCATCGACATGGAAAAGCAGATGGAGATGGAGAACGAGGAAGACGATGCGGACGAAGAGGAAGATCTGCAACCCCGTTCACCGATCGTAACGATCATGGGACACGTTGACCATGGTAAGACCTCGCTGCTCGACTATATCCGAAGTGCGAATGTAGTGGCAGGTGAGGCTGGTGGTATCACACAGCATATCGGGGCTTATCGCGTTGCCATTCCCAATGGAAGAGAGATCACCTTCTTGGATACACCGGGTCACGAAGCCTTTACGGCCATGCGTGCCCGTGGTGCCAAAGTAACGGACATAGCTGTTATTGTCATTGCTGCTGACGATGCGGTGATGCCACAAACGCGCGAGGCGATCAGTCACGCACAGGCGGCCGGTGTACCGATGATCTTTGCCATCAACAAGATCGATAAGGATGGCGCCAACAGCCAAAAGATCTACGAGCAATTATCACAAATGAATTTGTTGGTAGAGGAGTGGGGTGGTAAATTTCAGAGTCAGGAATTATCTGCTAAAAAGGGATTGAATGTAGATAAGCTACTGGAAAAAATATTACTTGAGGCTGAGATGCTCGATCTCAAAGCCAATCCAGACCGCGAAGCCTCGGGAACGATCATTGAAGCCTCTCTCGATAAGGGACGCGGTTTCGTTGCTACGCTCTTGGTCGAGAACGGAACGCTCGAGCCGGGCGATCTAGTGGTCAGTGGACAATTCTATGGTCGTGTAAAGGCCATGTTCAATGAGCGGAATAAAAAAGAGACCAAGGCAGGACCTTCGGCCCCTGCGGTGATATTGGGTCTGAACGGTGCTCCGCAAGCTGGGGAGAAATTTAAAGTGTACGAAGACGAGTCGGAGGCCAAGGACATTGCGAATCGTCGCGCCCAGATCTTACGC
>JBIIHS010000149.1:0-4295 GCA_044235515.1 Chitinophagaceae bacterium
AGCGGTATTACCTCCAAAGGCCCCGATCAATACATTGGTCAACGAACGGTTCATGGCCTTGCACATCAATATCGTCAAAAGTGTTCCGGCAGCGCCCACGAGGATACCTCCTGTCAACATCACTTTATTATCATATAAAAATCCACCACAGGCAGCCGCAACCCCCGTAAAGGAGTTCAGCAGCGAGATCACCACCGGCATATCGGCTCCGCCGATCGGAAAGACAAAGAATAATCCGTACAAGATCGATAGGGCAAAGATTACATAGAAGAGAAGCTGTGCATTTGCGGGCAATGCCACCACCATATACGTAGCCAATCCCAAGATCAAAAGCAGTAGACCGATATTGAAGGCCTGTTGACCACGAAAAGAAAAGTCACGTAACGATCCATTTAATTTTCCCCATGCCACCATGCTGCCTGCAAAAGAAACAGTGCCAATAATAAGACCGAGTAATATAATAATCAGCAGTCCGGTCAATGCACCGGGACCATCAGCTAACATGAGAACCAGTACGCCAGGGCCATCCAGCAAATGCAGCAGATGATCAAACTCAACAATACTGATCAAAGCAGCGCAGGCTCCACCCATTCCATTGAATAAACTTACCATCTCGGGCATGGCCGTCATCTTAACGCGACGAGCCGCCAGCGTACCCACCACAGAGCCGATCGCAAGACCGCCAAAGATCCATCCGTAGTTGCCGAGGGTTTCCCCGTCTTCGTTATATAAAAAAATAGTTCCGACGATCGCCAGGGTCATCCCTGCAGCGGCCACCGCATTTCCTTTTCGGGCCGATGTGGGGTGAGAGAGCATCTTGAGCCCGACAATAAAAGTGACCGAAGCCAGCAGATAGATAAGAGAAAGGATATTAAATTCCACAGATAAGAAGTTTTAAAGCTTAGGAGGATTTTTCTTTTTGCTGAACATCTCTAACATCCGGTCGGTAACCACGAATCCACCCACTACATTCAGCGTACCCAATACCACCGCCAAAAAACCCAAGGCCAATGCCAGATAATTATCGGCCTCGGCCTTACCCATAACGATGATCGCTCCAATGATCACGACACCATGTATCGCATTGGCACCACTCATTAGAGGCGTATGTAACACGCTGGGCACACTGCCGATCACTTCTATCCCCACAAAGATCATCAGCACCACAATGTAAATAATGGCCTGATGCTCATGAATCCAATTAAATACAGAAGTCATACCTGATTATTTTAAGCGTTCGTGTACGATTTGTCCCTCGTGCGAAATACAACATCCCTTGACCAGCTCATCATTCCAGTTCAATTGTAACTGGCCTTCTTTACTCAGTAGCAATTGTAAAAAATTGATAACATTCTTTCCATAGAGCTTACTAGCATCGGCGGGCATGCTGCAAAACAGTGATGAGTTACCAATAATGGTAACACCGTTTTTTTGAATGGTCTTATTATTCTCGGTAAACGGGGTGTTACCTCCGGTGGCAGCGGCCAGATCTATGATCACCGATCCGGAGCGCATACCGGCGACCATTGTGTCGGTAATAAGGATCGGGGCTTTTTTTCCGGGTAGTTGAGCCGTGGTGATAATGATATCGGCTTTGACTGCAGCGGCCGCAATCCGCTCGCTTTGGCGTTGAAGGTAGTCTGCAGATTGTTCGACCGCATATCCACCGGCCTTGCTGGCATCGGCTGCTCCCTCTACCTCAATGAATTTAGCACCCAGGCTCATCACTTCTTCTTTTACGGCCGGACGCGTATCAAACACTTCAATGACTGCACCCAATCGCTTGGCGGTGGCGATCGCCTGCAATCCTGCCACACCGGCACCCAAGATCAACACCTTGGCCGGAGCAATACTTCCGGCTGCGGTCATGAACATGGGAAAATAACGACTGTAGGTAGTAGCCGCAAGCAAAACAGCCTTGTATCCGGCAATATTCGCTTGAGAGCTGAGAATATCCATCGCCTGGGCACGCGTGGTTCGCGGTAACATGTCTAGCGAAAAACAAGTGATGTTATGCTTGGCTACCGAAGCAGCCCACTCCTTTTGATAAAGGGGCTGGTAGGCCCCTACGATCACTTTTTGTTGCAGGTTCGGCATTTGTTCTGCAGCAGGCGGATGAATACAAAGCAGTACGGAAGATCGCGCAATTACTTCTGCTGCCGATAGAATCGTTGCACCTGCTTTTCGATACGCCTCATCGTCGCAAAATGCCTGCTGACCCGCACCTTGCTCCACTACCACCTCGACACCTTTTTTTAGGAGAGCCACTACCCCTTCATCGGTAAGAGAGACCCTTGTCTCGGGCATTGATTCTCGCAAAACGCCAATGACCATAATAATAAATTGAAAAATAAGTTGGAACTAAGGTAGGAATTAAAATCGTATAGAGAAGTGACGTACTTCTTTGAACTCTTCTCTAAAAAATACCAATCCGAATTGAAAAAGGTCGATCGTACAGCGAACCTCTGGATGCTGCTTGATCGTTTCCCAAGCCGTCTTCATTTCTTGACTCCAGTAAATATCATCGATAATAAAAACAGAGCCGGACGTTTTTTTAGAAAGCAACCACTCAAAATAACGAAGCGTTGGCTCCAGTTGGTGATTACCATCCAGAAAAGCCAGATCTACTTGCTTTACCTTTTTCAATAAAGCAGGCAACTCCGCATCAAAATGCCCCGTAATCTGCTCGACGTTCCGCAAGCCCCAGTGATCGAAATGCGATCGCGCCTTATCTGCTATAGCTGGATTGCCCTCGATAGTAAATACCGTGGCCGAGGGGCGAGCCAGCGAGAAAAAAGCAGTGCTAAGTCCCAAAGACGTACCTAACTCAATAATACACGCAGGCTGATAAAACTGGGCGATCCGAAACAACAAGCGAGCGGTTCTTTCGGGCTTTGAAACCTGTCTGACCAGATCGGCCACGCTTCTTTCCGATCGACCTGGCGCGGTAGCAGAGCCAGCCCCAAGTTCCACGATTGGCAATACGGTAGCATCAGCCAGCAATCTCTTTCTCCACTGGGCCCAGGTCCGATAAGCCGGATTGGGCCTGGTATCGCCAAGGACAGAACGGGCAAATTGATAAACAAATGGGGAATGAATGCCATGTCCTGCGGCAGAATAAGAACCGATGTAAAATTGAAGATAATCAATACAAGTCCTTAAAATAGAATGCATAAGGAGGTATTAAATTCGCTCCCAAATCTCAAAGGAACAACTATATGCATTCTTGGCATCGGCCTCATATCTGACGGCCTTTTGCATGGACCAGACGGTTGGATCGAGCGCCGGAAAGAAGGTATCCCCCTCTGGCTCAGCCTCAACCCGGGTCAAGTAAATGCGACTTGCAAGGGGTAAAAAAATGGCATAGACCTCTCCCCCGCCAATCACCATAACCTCTTTGGCAAATGCCAACCGAGCCTGGTGTAGCGCTTCCTCGGGAGTAGACACCACCGCTACCAACTCGCTATTGGGAGACCAATCCTTGTTCCTAGTCAGTACAATATTGGTTCTGCCCGGCAATGGAGCCATTAGCGAGGCATAGGTCTTTCTTCCCATGATAATAGGCAATCCCCAGGTAGTGTTCTTAAAATGGCGCAGATCGGCCGGCAATTGCCAGGGAAGGGTTCCCTCTTTGCCAATAACATGATTTGAGGCCGCCGCGACTACCAGAGAGATGATCATGAAAGATATATTGCTTGTAATGGATATTGCTTACAAAAATAAACGCTTCTTGTCTTAGACGGCAACGGGGGCTTTGATGGCCGGATGACATTGGTAATTGAGCAAGGAAAAATCCTCGTACCGGAAAGAAAAAATATCGCTTACCGCGGGATTGAGTTGCAAGGTGGGCAGCGCAAAGGGCTCTCTGCTTAGTTGCAGCATTACCTGCTCTCGGTGATTGTTGTAAATATGTACGTCTCCAAACGTATGTACGAAATCCCCTACGCCCAACCCACACACTTGCGCGATCATATGGGTCAGCAAGGCATAAGATGCAATATTGAATGGTACGCCTAAAAAAACATCAGCACTACGCTGGTACAATTGGCAACTTAGCTTACCGTTAGCTACATAAAATTGAAATAATGCATGACATGGCATTAACGCCATAGACGGCAAGTCTGCCACATTCCAGGCACTAACGATCAGGCGACGACTATCCGGGTTGGCTTTGATCTGCGCAATCAACTCCTTGATCTGGTCAACCAGCTTTCCATCCTTACCCTCCCAACTGCGCCATTGCTTCCCGTATACGGGACCTAACTCTCCTTGCTCATTGGCCCATTCGTCCCAAA
>JBIIHS010000150.1:0-4291 GCA_044235515.1 Chitinophagaceae bacterium
TGCATTGCTGATATGATGTTTAACACGTCCGGCATCCGCCATTCCACTGGCGGCAATAATGACCATTGGGCCATTATCAAAATTGAGTTGCTTGGATTGTTCTACGGAGCGAATATACTTTAACTGAGGAAAGCCGAACGGATCGGCATCCTTTTGCATGACCTGTTGAATGGTCTTATTAAAATAAGCAGGAAAACTCTTGACGATCTCAGTAGCCTCCACACTCAAGGGGCTATCCAAATAAATGGGGATGGAGGGTAATCGATTTTCCAGCTCCAGTTGGTTCAAAAAATAAAGTAATTCTTGGGTGCGCCCAACACTAAATGCAGCAATGACCAGCTTTCCTTTTCGTTGTAAACAAGTCTCCTCGATGTGCTGCAACAATAAGTCGGGCGTGGTAACATGTAGCGGATGTAAGGAATTACCATAGGTCGATTCCAAAATGATCACATCGGCTTGTGAGATAGTAGCAGGCGATCGCAAGATCGCATCACCATAGCGACCAATGTCTCCACTAAAGGTCAGCTGCTGTGTTTGGCCCGATACAGCAAAGCGGATATGAACGGCCGCACTTCCGATAATATGTCCGGCATCGGTAAACTGTACCTTGACCCCGGGCAGCACCTCTGTCCACAGATCATACTCAGCCTCTTCAAAGAATACCGAGCAGGCGTTGGCTTCCTCCGGTGTATACAAGGGCTGAAGCAAGGGCTGACCTTGCATTTTTCTTCGTTTGTTAACATAGCGGATCTCATCGGCCTGGATCTTGGCGGAGTCTTCCAGCAAAACGGTAGCAAGGGCGCGGGTGGCAGGCGTGCACCAGATCTTTCCTCTAAAACCTTCTGCTACCAATCTAGGTAATAAACCGCAATGATCGATATGCGCATGACTGAGTAATAATACATCTACCGCAGCAGGATCAAATCCAAATTCACGATTGAGCCGATCGGTATCTTTTCCTAATCCTTGAAAAAGACCACAGTCAAGCAAGATCTTGCGACCGTCGGGCAACTCTACTAAATGCTTGGAACCGGTTACAGTGCGGGCCGCTCCGTGAAAACTGATCTTCATGCTACTTTGATTGTAAGACCAGTAAGTTAACTATTTTCTTCTAAAGGACCAGGTAAATACAAAGCGTGCTACGACCTCGCCATGACTATTTGTTCCAGTAGAGGTAGCCACCAAGGTGACCGACTCACCCGTTTCCATAGCGGTATGGACAGTCTTCTCAAACAAAGGACCATCGTTACAAATAAATCGTATTGTGCCGGTTGCCTTTTTAAAGAACTGCGACTCCATCGATACCACCAGCATAGAAACGGCTGGCTTTTTTTTATAAATGCGCGCCATGGCCAAAACGCCTGTGCTCATTTCGGCTGCCATGGCTAATGAGGCAAAATAAATGGAGCGGAAAGGATTTTGAGATAGCCAGTGCAAAGAGATGCGAACGGTACTGGACTCGAGGGTAGTGGGTTCGACCCGCAAACCCGACAGAAAAGCAGCTGGAAGTTTCCAAAGTAAATAGAGTCTGAATCGTAGCGGATGATTGACGATCTTTAGAAATTCATTTTCCATGGCAGACTACAAAATTATCTGTTGCAATAAAAGGTCCTCTAGGGTCTCTCTTCGTCTGATCAAATATTGCTCACCCCTTTGAATTAACACCTCGGCCGGACGCACTCTTGCATTATAAGAGGAAGCCATTTCAAAGCCA
Organism: Chitinophagaceae bacterium; assembly: GCA_044235515.1. Taxonomy (GTDB): domain Bacteria; phylum Bacteroidota; class Bacteroidia; order Chitinophagales; family Chitinophagaceae; genus JJ008. Next base: position 1,715 of record JBIIHS010000150.1, read on the forward strand.
TAAGCGCCGGCCTGGTGGATAGCGAGAATATCGCCTTCTCGAATTTCAGGAAGCTCTCGGTCAAGGGCAAAATCGTCTGTCTCACAAATATTACCTGTAACCTGGTAACGGTGTAAACTCCCGTCGGGATTAGATAGGTTACTAATGGGATGATAGGCCTCATAAAACATAGGTCTGATCAGGTGATTCAAACCACTGTCTACTCCTGCAAAACAGATCGTATCAGAAGGCTTGAGCACGGTTACCGTTGCCAGCAGGTACCCCGATTGGGCTACCAGAAATTTCCCAGGTTCAAACCAAGCCTGCAGCGAGCGCCCATGTTTTTTCTCAAAGGCTTCAAAGGCTATCTTAACTTGTTGTGCCACTTCTTGCAAATCGGTTTCTTTCTCCTCATCCCGATAGGGCACTTTGAATCCTCCTCCGAGGTCTATAATGGAGACGGTCGAAAAACGCTCGGCCAGACCAAGTAAAAAAGCCAGCCCTTGGGCAAATACCGAGGCATCCGAGATCTCACTACCTGTATGTATGTGCAGTGTGGTAACAGACAGCTGGTACGACGCCACTAATTTTTCCAACTGATTGAGTTGCTCTATGGGGATTCCAAACTTACTTGTGGCATGCCCCGTGGAGATCTTTACATTGCCCCCCGCCATTATGTTTGGACGCAACCTTATTCCCACAGGGTATTGATTGCCATACGTGCGGGCAAACTTATCAAGATTCGAAAGACTATCAATGGTAATGAAAACCCCCAGCGATACGGCCTCTTGGATCTCGGCGAAAGCAACGCTGTTGGAGGTATACAGAATTTTATCGGGTGTAAAACCGGCTCGAATAGCCAACTTTACCTCATTGATCGAGCTACAATCTATAGAACAGCCCATCGATCCAATATGCTTTAGCACCGCCTGATTGGTAAGGGCCTTAGCGGCATAAAAAAACCGGGCATTAATAGAAGAGAAGGCCTTCGTTAGCTTCTGATACTGCGCTGTAATGGAGCCGGCATCATATACATACAGGGGCGTACCAAAGGTGGCCGCCGCACGAACCAGCTGTTCTCTTGAAACTGACATGTAACGAAGATAATAAGATCAGCCCTCTTGCTCGGGCAACGAATCTTTAATCGAGGTGGGCTCTACCAGTTGCTCGGCCAATACCTCTTTGATGGTAGGAAGATCTTCCGAGGAATTGATGCCAAAGTAATCCATAAAATTTCGAGAGGTAGCATATACAAGGGGATGGCCGGGCATTTTCTCGTTGCGGCCTGCGATCACGATCAGCTCCTTTTCCAGCAATTTTTGTACGGCATAGTCGGAGCTAACCCCACGGATGGCCTCTATCTCTCCTTTGGTAACCGGTTGCTTATAGGCAATGATGGCCAAGGTCTCCAGCGAAGCGGGAGAAAGTCGCTTCAAAAACTTATCACCGTTAAGCTGGGCGATGGTCTTATGAAATTCCTTTTTGGTAAGAAATTGCCATCCTCCTCCACTTTGAACTACCTCGAAGGAGTAGAACTCGCTGGCATATTTCTCACTGATTGCCTGTAAAGCGGCCTCCGTTTGATCGTTAGCAATACGATCTTCCAAAAAACCAAGTGCATTGTTCACCAACTCGGTGAGCTCTGTAGTAGAGAGCGGTTTATCACTGGCAAAGATGAGAGCCTCAATATGCGGAACAATGGTAGAAACGTCTGGCATAATTATAAAAGTTCGGAAAAATACTAATTACAAGTCAACTATACATCAAAGTTCTTCACATCCCGGCAAGGCGACCAACAGAGGTCCAAATAGACCTGCCTAACAATCTATTACCCCTGCAACGCCGCGGCCCCGCTAACGATCTCGGTAAGCTCTGTTGTAATGGCTGCCTGGCGAGCGCGGTTATAAGAGATCTTGAGATTTCGCAGCATCTCATTTGCATTCTCACTGGCCTTGTCCATGGCCGTCATGCGAGCGCCATGTTCTGAAGCATTGGAGTCAAGCACCGCCTTATAAAGCTGGGTATTGAGGATCTTGGGCATCAATTCGGCCACGAGCAAACTTTTGTCGGGGTCATAAATGAAATCGGATTGTACAGCCCCCTCCTTTTTCTCGACCTTGGGAATAGGCAGGTAACGCTCCACCACAAATCGCTGGGTGGCCGCATTTTTGAATTGGCTGTAGATGATCTCTACGACATCAAATTCCTTGTTGGCAAAGGCCGTCATTGCGGCGGCAGCAGCCTCTTGAACTTTTTCGAAACGAAGCTGCAAGAAAATATCCTTAAATCTTGCATCCGTTTTGTAAGAAGCCTTGGTGAGGTTTTCGTAGGCCTTTTTGCCGATGTTCCAAATGGTCACATTTCCTTTGCTAAAGGGGACAGCATACTTTTCGGCGATGGTGGCTTTGGCCAACTTGATCACATTGGTGTTGAAGGCCCCGGCCAGTCCCCGATCGCTGCTGATAACGATCAGCAGCACTTTTTCGATAGGGCGCTCCGCGGCCAGGGTCATTTCGGTGCCAGCTTCACTATTGCTCACGATATTGCTGAGCATGTCTTGCAGTTTCTGAGCATAGGGCCTCATCTGGACAATGGCAT
>JBIIHS010000151.1:0-4265 GCA_044235515.1 Chitinophagaceae bacterium
TTGGAGGTCATGATAATGATGGTGTTTCTAAAATTGACCAGCCTTCCTTTGCTGTCGGTCAGTCTACCATCATCGAGTACCTGTAATAAAATATTCCACACATCGGGATGCGCTTTCTCTATCTCATCGAGCAAGACCACACTGTATGGCTTACGTCGTACAGCTTCTGTCAGCTGGCCCCCCTCTTCGTACCCAACGTAACCGGGAGGAGCACCCACTAACCGACTCACCGTATGTTTCTCTTGGTACTCGCTCATGTCGATCCGGGTAAGCAGGCTTTCATCATCGAATAATAACTCGGCCAATGCCTTGGCCAATTCCGTTTTTCCGACCCCCGTGGTGCCTAGAAAAACAAAAGAACCGATCGGCTTTTTAGGATCTTGCAAACCCGCGCGACTGCGACGGATCGCATCGGCAACTGCTGTAATAGCCTCATCTTGTCCCACCACCCGTTGGTGCAACTGCTCCTCTAAATGCAACAAGCGATCTTTCTCGGATTGCATCATGCGACTTACGGGGATACCCGTTGCTTTGGCCACCGTTTCGGCAATATCCTCTGCATCGACCTCTTCCTTTAATAACCGCTTTTCGGCCGTTTGACTAAGCTGTTCGCCGAGGGTGCTGATCTGCTTCTCTTGCTCTTTAATTTTGCCATAACGAATCTCGGCTACGCGTCCATAATCACCCTCTCGTTCTGCCCGCTCGGCCTCTTGTCGAAGTTGTTCAATCGTTGCCTTGGCCCTTTGCAACTGATCGACCAGTTCTTTCTCTTCGCTCCACTTGGCCTTGAGGGTATCGCGCTGTACGGCCAAATTGGCCAACTCGGTACTCAACTCCTTTAACTTGGGCTCATCGTTCTCTCTTTTGATCGCCTCCCGCTCGATCTCAAGTTGTCGTATTTGTCTTTCCAGGGTATCTAGCTCTTCGGGCATCGAGTTCATTTCAAGTCGCAGCTTGGCTGCACTTTCATCGATCAGGTCGATGGCCTTATCGGGCAAGAATCGATCGGCAATATAGCGGTGCGACAACTCCACTGCAGCGATAATGGCCTCATCCTTTATGCGAACATGATGATGCGTCTCATAGCGATCTTTCAATCCTCTTAAGATCGAGATAGCGTCTTCGGGAGAAGGTTCTTCTATCAGCACTTTTTGAAAGCGTCTTTCGAGCGCCTTATCCTTTTCAAAATACTTTTGATATTCAGTAAGGGTGGTGGCTCCTACTGCACGCAATTCTCCCCGAGCCAAGGCTGGCTTTAAAATATTGGCAGCATCCATGGCCCCCTCACCACCTCCGGCCCCCACCAGGGTATGAATCTCGTCGATAAATAGAATGATGCTCCCATCGGAAGCCCCTACTTCTTTTACAACCGCCTTAAGTCGTTCTTCGAATTCTCCCTTGTATTTAGCACCGGCAATCAACTGGCCCATGTCCAGTGCATAGATCAGTTTTGTTTTGAGATTGTCAGGTACATCTCCATTGACAATTCGATGGGCGATACCCTCTGCGATAGCGGTCTTACCCACTCCGGGCTCTCCTACTAAGATCGGGTTGTTCTTAGTGCGACGAGATAGAATATGCAAGGTTCTTCTGATCTCCTCATCGCGCCCGATGACCGGATCAAGCTTGCCCTGGCGAGCTTCCTCATTCAGATTACGGGCATATTTCTCGAGCGCCTGATAAGACTGGCTTTGCGTAGCGGAGGTAATTTTATCACCCTTTCGAAGCGATTTAATAGCGGTTATCAAACCCTGCTCCGTGAGACCCGCGTTACGAAGTAATTTGCCTGCTTCATCATTTCCTTGCACCAAGGCCAATAATAGATGCTCAGGCGTGATAAACTCATCTTGGAATTGCTTTAGCACGGCACCCGCTCTTAATACTACGTTATTCCCATCTCGACTGATTTGTTGAGCAGGCTCTCCTTCTGTTCGTGGCAGGGCAGTAAGTAGGTCTTGTAATTTGGGCTGCAGCAAATTGATGGTCACGTTATTCTTTTTGAGCAAATAGTCGATCGGGGAATCGGTTTGCTCCAATAACGCCTTTAACAAGTGGACGGTCTCTATAGAAACATTACCGGCATTGAATGCCAATTGTTGTGCTTGCTGAATAGCTTCAGCCGCCTTGATGGTAAAATTGGAAAGGTTCATACTATGAGGATAGTTTTTTAGTTTGTATTTTTATCCAGCTCCTAAGCGGACAATAATTACTTCTCAAAAATCATTCAGCAAATGCGAATGTGTTCAAAGACCGAAAGTTTGTCATTTTTTGGTGGCTTTCCCTGCACGAACGTCATATCTGGAATGATATTTCTGCTATTGTTGCAGTATTCTCTCCTTGTACAGGCCCAGGCGGACTGGACCTCCGTAAAATCCAAGATGGGTGCCAATACAAAAGAGCTGGAAGGTGATTTTATTTTTATGTTAGCCACAAAGGACAGCATGCTTTTACAGATGGAGGGGCAAACATTTAATGCCAAATCACAGACCCCCCTCTTTTTAAGCAGCCAGTGGCTCACCGCTGCCCTGCTCTTTAAACTGGCAGAGGAGGGCAAGCTCTCTATCGATGATCCGGTACAAAAATATCTTCCGGCCTTTGGCCAATACTTCAAAGGATACATTACCATCCGCCACTGCCTTAGTCAAATGACAGGGATCGAACCAAAAGAGTCGCTGCGGATAATGGCCCCGCGAAAAAAATATAACTCACTCGAAGAAGAGGTCAACGACCTGATGAAATTGGCCATCAGAAATAAGCCGGGAACAGAGTGTTGGTACAGTCCGGCAGTCGGCATCAATATTGCAGGTCGGGTAGCCGAAGTGGTCTCCAAGAAAAAATTTGATGTCCTGATCAAATCCAAATTACTCACCCCTCTGGGCATGCGTCGCACTAGCTTTACCGACCTCAGCGGAGCGGCGATCGATCCATCTTCAGGAGCACAAACTACGGCAGAGGACTACCTTAAGTTTCTACGCATGCTACTCAACAAAGGGAAACTTAATCAAGACGTATTTCTGAGTGAATCGTCCATTAATGAATTACTGGCCATGCAGGCTCCTTTTTCTAAGGTGGCTTACTCCCCGCTTAAAGGACAGCCATTCGGCTATGCTCATGGAGCCTGGGTAAGCAGCCTGCACGAAGGTCGGACGCTCTCCCTAGCGGCACCCGGAATGCAAGGCTCTTGGTCGCAAATAGACTTGTGCCGTGGCTATGTCTATCTTGTTTTTCCCAAGAACAAATTAAAGGAACATAAAGCCGAATTGCATGCGGAAATGATCGATCTGATCAACCGTCAGTTTGTAACTACCTGCCACTAATAAACTCGATTGCCCCTACCCATTGACCATAGCAGACTGATCAAAGAAAAAGCGCATCGACTTGGCTTTTCATACTGTGGTATCGCCAAGGCCATGCCACTGGACGACGACGCCAGACGCCTCGAAAGCTGGCTCAAGCAGGGATATCATGGCAAGATGAAATACATGGAAAATCATTTTGACCTGCGTATCGATCCTACCAAACTGGTACCCGGGGCACGCTCAGTAATATCCCTCTTGATGAATTATTTTCCGGAAAAACCTCAGCAAGAATATGCCCCCAAGATCGCTTCCTATGCCTGGGGAAAAGATTATCATACTGTACTAAAGACAAAACTGAAGCAACTTCTTGCGGAACTACAAGAGGAGATCGGCGCGATCTCTGGACGCGGATTTGTCGACTCGGCGCCGGTATTGGAAAGAACCTGGGCCCAACGCAGCGGATTAGGATGGATTGGAAAAAACGGAAACCTTATCAATAAAAATAGTGGATCCTTTTATTTTATTGCCACGCTGATCACCGACCTGCCCCTGGCCTATGACGATCCCTTTGCCAAAGATTTTTGCGGAACCTGTACGCGCTGCATCGATGCCTGCCCTACCGAAGCCATCTTACCCGATAAGACCATTGCTGCTGATCAATGCATTTCGTATTATACCATCGAGTTAAAGGATGCGCTAATCCCTAAAGAAGCAAGCGGAAAAATGGAAGGATGGATGTTCGGATGTGACACCTGCCAGACCATTTGTCCCTGGAACCGCTTTAGCACACCACATCAAGAAGCTGCCTTTTCTCCTTTGCCGGAGATCTTGAACTTAAGCACGCGCGAATGGATGGACATGACAGAGGATCAGTTTACAAAACTATTCAAGGATTCCCCGCTGAAGCGACCAGGATACAAGGGCATTATGCGCAATATTCAATTTATATCCGTGCCAGATTGAGCT
>JBIIHS010000152.1:0-4239 GCA_044235515.1 Chitinophagaceae bacterium
CTTACTCGATGATGCCGAGTTTAAAGCCACGTTGAACGAACCCGAAGACGAATTGCCAGCCGTGCTCCAGATCAATTCGGGAGCCGGTGGTACCGAAAGCCAGGATTGGGCCGAGATGTTGGCTCGCATGTATCGAATGTATGGCGAAAAGCAGGGCTGGAAGGTAACCGAACTAGACTGGGTATGGGGCGATGGAGCAGGGATCAAGACCTGCACACTGCAATTTGAGGGACCGTTTGCCTATGGATTTCTAAAGGCGGAGAGCGGTGTACATCGGTTGGTCCGTATTTCTCCCTTCGATAGTAATGCGCGAAGACATACTTCTTTTGTTTCGGTATTTGTCTATCCACTGGTCGATGATACCATTAACATTGAAATTAAAGATGCCGATGTAAAAATGGAGACAGCCCGAAGTGGTGGGGCGGGAGGTCAAAACGTTAATAAGGTAGAGACCAAAGTGATGCTAACGCACTTGCCTACGGGTATCGTGGTCGTATGCCAGACCGAGCGTTCGCAATTGGGGAACCGCGAAAAAGCCATGACCATGCTAAAGAGCCGTTTGTACGAAGAGGAGCTTCGCAAACGCAATGAGATCCGCGATGCGGTGAACAGCACCAAGAAAAAGATCGAGTGGGGCAGTCAGATCAGAAGCTATGTCTTTCATCCCTATAAAATGATCAAAGATCACCGCACCGATTACGAGGTGGGTAATATTCAACCCGTAATGGATGGTGAGCTGGATGGGTTTATCAAAGCCTATTTAATGAGTCAGAAAGAAACGTAGTCATAAATTCAGATGTCATCGAACTACAAAGCCATAATTGATTGCTATAACACCTGTACAGGGGTGATGCTTTTCAATTTGCTACCTTTAATTACTTAATTGAAAACAGTAAATCCGAACCTATGTCTTTTGGAACCTTTTCGTATCCGCTTCCTGCTAATGAGCCTGTACTGGCTTATGCCCCTGGTTCGCCCGAGCGTAAACGCTTAAAAGAAGTCTTGACCGAGTTAAAACGACAAGAGATCGATGTTCCTATGTATATCGGCTCTAAAGAGGTTAGGACCGGTAAGAAAGTGGGCATGCATCCTCCGCATCAACGTAAGCATGTGTTGGGGTATTTTCATCAAGGCGAAGAAAAGCATGTGCACCAAGCGATCGAGGCGGCCCTCGAGGTTCGCGCTGCTTGGGCGGCCATGAGTTGGGAGAACCGAGCGGCCATCTTTTTAAAAGCGGCCGATCTTATCGCCACCAAGTACCGCCCTTACATGACGGGTACTACCATGCTGGGGCAAAGCAAGAATGCTTTTCAGGCCGAGATCGATGCGGCTTGCGAGTTGATCGATTTTTTACGTTTTAATGTTCATTATCTCTCCGAGATCTATAAGCAGCAGCCTGCCAGTGCGCCCGGTATTCATAACCGGATGGAGTATCGCCCGCTCGAGGGATTTGTACTGGCCGTATCGCCTTTTAACTTTACAGCCATAGGGGGGAACCTGCCAACCGCTCCTGCCCTTTGCGGCAATGTGGTGGTTTGGAAATGCGCCAATACGCAGGTCTATTCAGCGCAAATGACCATGCGAATCTTAAAAGAGGCAGGGCTACCCGACGGTGTGATCAATTTAATTTATGTGGATGGTGCCACGCTTGGTCGTGTTTGTTTTAATCACCGCGAATTTGCCGGCGTGCATTTTACGGGTTCTACCGGGGTATTCAATACTATGTGGGAGACCATTGGTAAGAACATGGCCCGATACCGCAGCTATCCTCGAATTGTGGGAGAAACCGGCGGTAAAGATTTTGTGCTCGCACATCGCTCTGCCGACCCCGATGTATTGGTAACGGCCCTGCTGCGTGGCGCTTTTGAATACCAGGGACAAAAATGTTCGGCTGCCTCGCGTGCCTACATTCCTTCCAATATAGCCGACGAGGTCAAAAAGAAGTTGGTAGCCGGTCTCAAGAGTTTTAAGATGGGATCTGTAGAGAACTTCTCTAATTTTATCAATGCGGTGATCGATCAAAAAAGCTTTGATTCCATAAAGCGCTATATAGACCAAGCTAAAAAAGACCCAAAGTGCATTATACTGGCAGGCGGCAAATGTGATGATAAGGAAGGATTCTTTGTACAACCCACGTTGATCGAGACCAAAAATCCTAAGTCACTTACCATGTGCGAAGAGATCTTTGGCCCGGTACTCACTATTTATGTTTATCCTGCAGGTAATTTTGAAAAGGCCATGGAGTTGGTCGATACCACTTCTCCGTATGCCTTAACAGGCGCTATTATTGCGCAAGATCGGTCTGCCGTTGAGCGGGCCACCGAACGTCTTCGTCATGCCGCGGGCAATTTTTATATCAATGACAAGCCCACCGGAGCGGTGGTAGGGCAGCAGCCTTTTGGGGGCGGAAGGGCTTCGGGTACTAACGATAAGGCCGGCGCCATGCTAAATTTATATCGCTGGCTAAGTGCCCGCACGATCAAAGAGACGTTTGTTCCGCCTACCGATTATCGTTATCCCTTTATGGCAGAGGAGTAAACAGTAGGATACAATTGTGATACAATAATGAATTTTATCGAGCTAAACGCATCATAATTATCAGAAGTGAAAACCCAGATCAATAATCAAGCACTCTTAACGATCATCGATCAATTGGCCGATCAGTTAGTAGTGGCCTATCCCGATTCTTCAAATACCGTTTTGGTAGGAATACAACAGGGTGGGGTCATTGTCTCTAACCTTATCGATAAAGCCATTCGGAATAAGATCGGTAATAATAAGACTTCTTATTTGCCTTTTGAGCATGGTCAACTCGACATCACTTTTTACCGAGATGATGTGCGCAATAAGATTCTGACCCCCGATACCATGCATCTTCCCTTCTCGATCGAAGGAAAGACCGTTATCTTGGTCGATGATGTCTTATTTACCGGTCGCACCATAAAGGCGGCCCTGGATGCTTTATTTGATTATGGCCGTCCCGATCGGGTCAAACTTTGTGTGTTGGTAGATCGCCCGGAACATCGCCAATTTCCTATTCAAGCCGACCATGTAGGAAAGGTCATTCACACTCAACGCAATGATAAACTGAAACTTAGCGTAAACGACCAGGGTCAGGCCGAGCTGCTATTGATAACTGAGTAAAATGCCTTAATTTTGCTTTTTAATGCAACTATCCACCAAACACCTGCTGGGCATTAAAAATCTCAACTCGCAAGACATTTCCCTTATTCTCTCTACGGCCGAACAATTCAAAGAAGTACTGCAGCGTCCCGTAAAAAAGGTGCCCTCCCTAAGAGAGGTAACTATCGTGAACCTTTTTTATGAGAATTCCACCCGTACCCGCATTTCTTTCGAGTTGGCCGAAAAAAGACTTAGTGCCGATACGATCAATTTTGCCGCCTCTTCTTCTTCGGCTGCAAAAGGAGAGACCTTGCTCGATACGGTCAACAATATCCTATCGATGAAGGTCGATATGGTGGTGATGCGTCATAGTGCCAGTGGGGCACCGCATTTCTTGGCAGAACATATACCTGCTGCTATTATCAATGCCGGCGATGGCATCAACGAACATCCCACGCAGGCCTTACTCGATGCGTTTTCGATTCAAGAAAAGACGGGTTCCCTGCAAGGCCGAAAAGTGGCTATTATTGGAGATATCATGCATTCCCGGGTGGCGCAAAGTAATATTTATCTGCTCAAAAAAATGGGAGCCGAAGTTGTGGTCTGTGGTCCACCCACACTGATCCCCAAGCATATCGCCACGGCGCTGGGCGTATCGGTCAGTTATAATATCAAAGAAACACTTGCATGGTGTGATGTCGCCAATGTGTTGCGGATACAACTTGAGCGACAAAACCAGGTCTTATTTTCATCGCTACGCGAATACAATATTGCCTATGGCATTAGTCGCCAATTACTCGACAGTTTGCATAAAGAGATCGTGATCATGCACCCGGGGCCTATCAACAGGGGTGTTGAACTGAATAGTGATGTGGCAGACAGTAAGCAATCTATCATTTTGCAGCAGGTAGAGAACGGGGTGGCCGTACGTATGGCTGTTTTATACCTGCTCTCCGGTCGCACCGCACAAGCCTGATCTATTTAAAAAAATTATATCGCATGCCACGCATTTGCCTTTTTCCAGGAACTTTCGATCCCCTGACCTTGGGTCATGTGGATATTATTAACCGGGCACTGCCGCTCTTTGATAAGATCGTGGTGGGTATAGGTCTTAAT
>JBIIHS010000020.1:0-13432 GCA_044235515.1 Chitinophagaceae bacterium
AAAACGCACTAGAAGCACCGATCGAGAAGGAAGCTCCTTTATTATCGACGTTCATGGATACACGATTGGCTGCATCACGGCTAAATGTAATTTCATCGTCGTATGCACAGGCTTCTCTGGTATTAGGGCCAGCAGCATACCAGATGGGAGAAAAGGCATCACTGGGTCCTACCCCAAAATGTCCAGGGGCATCCCTATCGGTAATCCATACACGAGACGAAGTACCGGTCAAAGCATTCAAAATATTTGAAGGAATCTGAAATGCCACAAACACCCTGATACGTTTACTGATGGTGGAAAGACTTCCACCGGTTCCAACGGCATTGATAGTGATGGTATAATCCGAAGTGCCGGGATTAGTATACTTATACGTGAGTGAACCGCTGGGAACAACTCGTTGTTGTCCGTCGCCAAAATCGATCACATAGGTAAGCGCGCCCTTTGCACTTACGGTTATCTGCACATTACCTGTTCCATTCCCATTGGGATTGGCGGCATCGACTCCAGCCACCACGGTTGTCAGCGACAGATCGGTCGGCGCCTTAAGATCACCGAAAGAATAGGAATCCTTTTCGCAAGCCGACAACGTAAATAGAACGACGACGGCTGTCAGTAATTTATTAATGGTACGCATATATCAGTTATTTAGAGGATTAATGAAGTCTGAGATCGTCGAAGAGGAACGTATAATTAGCTGATCCGTCTCCGGGGGTTCCAAGGTCAAAGATGATCACGACACGATCATATACATTGGCCGTATTGATAGCGCTATAATCAAAAGTGAGCTCTTGCCAGGCACCGGCTACCGTAGTGGCAACCTCTCTCTCAAAATTTTCGCCGGGGTTCGACGAATTTTCCACTTTCAACAATACCCTGGCTCCGGCACGAGGAGAAAATACCTTCATCTTAAAGGTCCGAGATACGGCAAAGTTGATAGGCTGCGACAAGGTCAGGAAGCTTCCGCCCCAAGGCTGACCTGGATTTTTGATCATGCGAGCTACCTTGGCACTGGTATTGATACCATTAGATTGTGGGTTATTGATAACGGTAACGTTACCGCCATCGAAATCGAACCATCCATAGGTTACGGGATACTCAAAATTAAGAGGGATCGCAACTGGGAAACTGTTCGTTAGGCGAATATCATCGAATAAGAAAGTAAAGTTGGCCGATCCGTCTCCGGGTGTTCCCAGTTCGAAGATCAGTACGATTCGATCGTACACATTGGCGGCGTTGATACCTGAATAATCAAATACCAGATCTTCCCATGCATTCGCAATAGAAGTAGTTACCTCTTTTTCGAAATTGATGCCCCCATTGGCCGAGTTCTCTACCTTCAACAACACTTTGGCGCCTACACGAGGAGAGAAGACCTTCATTCGAAAAACTTTATTGGCGCTAAAGTCCATGGGTTGGCTAAGCGTAAGGAAACTACCTCCCCAGGGCTGGCCGGCATTCTTGATCATACGACCTACCCGGCTGCTGGTATTGATACCATTGCTTTGCGGATTGGCTATGACCGTTGCGTTACCACCGTCAAAATCGAACCAGTTAAAATTAGTAGAGGTCGATTCAAAATCAAGCGGTAAGCTGAGCGGCAAGCTATTTACCAAACGAATATCGTCGAATAAGAAAGTAAAATTGGCCGATCCGTTACCGGGGGTACCATTGTCGAAGATGATGACGATACGGTTATAGTTTTGCGCAGCGTTGATGGTGCGATAATCAAATACCAGGTCTTCCCAGGCATTGGCCACCGTAGTGAGAACTTCTTTCTCAAAATTGATAGCCCCATTGGTACTGTTCTCTACTTTCAAAAGAACTTTGGCGCCAACGCGAGGAGAGAACACCTTCATTCGGAAGATCTTGTTGGTGCTAAAATCAATATTGGCACTAAGGGTTAGAAAACTACCTCCCCAAGGCTGACCGGCATTCTTAATCATCCGGGCCACTTTGGAGCTGGTATTGATACCATTGGCCTGAGGATTATTGATAACCGTTACGTTACCGCCATCGAAATTGAACCAGTTATAGTTAATGGTTGGTGATTCAAATGTAAGAGGCAGTAAAATGGGATCTACGATAGTAACAGGAACGATCTGTTGGCTAGTGGCCGCTCCACCACTTTGTGCTACCACTCTGATATTATAGGTACCCGTAGCCGCGTAGGTATAACTGACTGTTTGGCCTTCCAGGAAAGTGACAGGCGTCTCATTAGGATTTTCACCAAAAAACACTCTAAAGTTAGTTTCGTAAAGAGCCGTAGCTGATACGTTGACTTTGTAATTATTGGCAGGATCGATAGTTGCTGTAACCTGCAGATTTTCGGGCGCTCTAAAGGCAACCGTCAATTGCTTGGTCATTTCCGTTGTCTTTCCGTTGACGGCATACCCTACCAATTTTACATTGTATACTCCTTCTGGATAGACGTGGGTCGTTTTCTTGCCCGCATCTACCTTTACTGACGTGGCAGGGCCGTGTCCAAAAAAGACATCGTAGCTGATTGCCCCTACCCCATTCGGTGTAATGGTAACCAGTCCGGTATTGTCCTGGGTAATCTCAAATAGGACCGACAATGAATCGGGTGCGTTACCAGCAGGAACAAAGGAGACATCCTCAAATTTTTCTTTTGTACATCCGATCAGTGTGACCAACAGGATGCTAAGGGAGAGAATATATTTCATACGCTTCGTTTTATTAGGTTGCAGATTAATAGCCTGAATTTTGGGTCAGTGCAGAGATATCGACCTCCGCCTGCGGAATCGGGAACACTTCGTGCTTGCCGGCTACAAAGCCTGTGATCTTCGAAGCGGCCTGACCTGTACGAACCAGATCGAAAAAGCGATCTCCCTCCATGGCCAATTCTACACGTCTTTCGTCCCAAATAGCTTGACGCAGGGCAGCGCCTGTTGCTGTACTATTATTCTGCGTGTTGCCAAATGCTCTGGCCCGTACTTGATTAAGGTACTGCTGCGCTTTTGCATCGTTAGGCGTAGCAGAACGATTGTACGCTTCTGCAGCCATCAGTAATACATCGGCATAACGAATGGCACGATAGTTATTGGAATAATTCAACTCTACTTGACCGGACGTTTCGCCCTTACGGGGGTGATATTTTTGATTGTACATGCCCGTGTTCTTGTACGGGGCTACCTGGTAGGTAATCCCCATACCGGGATTGGCTTGTTTGTACGCCTCGATCTCTAAAATAGTAACAGCCTTTCTTCTATCGCCCGCTACAAAGGCATTTGCCAATGAGGTAGTGGGCAAATTGAAACTCCAACCGCTGGCGTAGGGCATGGAGGCATTTCCGTTCAGACCACGCACACCGCACATCTGTACCGCCAGGTTACCCTGACCCCGGTTACTGCCTCCCCAGTTATAATAGGGAGAGTTGTTGGAATATTGGATCTCGAAAACTGATTCAGGGCCATTTTCGCCGCTGGCTAGAAATACTGACGCGAAATCGCTGGGGAGCGAAAAAGCATTGGAGGTAATGACAGCATCGAGTGTGGTCGCCGCCGCTTCGAATTTATTTTGATAGAGCAATACTTTACCCAGTAAGGCCTGCGCAGCATACTTGGTAATTCTTCCCTTCATTACTTGCGTGGGAGGCAGTACAGCAATGGCAGCCGCCAGATCGCGCTCGATCTGTGCATAGACTTCGGCCTTAGGGGCCCGCTGTAATTTTCTGGAGTCACTCAACGAGAGACGACGGTCTACAAAAAGGGGAACATCGCCGAAGAAACGCACTAGATGAAAATAGTAATAAGCGCGTAAGAAGTAGATCTCACCATAGAGCGCATCCTTACCAGCAAAATTAACCGCTTGACCGGCAGGATTCAAGGCCTTATACTGATGCATATAATTAGCGCGATTGATCCCTTCGTAAGCAGCTTGCCATAACTCGGTCAAAATACTATTGACAGGAGTATGCGTAAAATCATCGATTTGCTGAAACGAAAGCACATCCGAGGCATTCTCTCCTCCGCTATTGGCATCATTGGTGGCAATATCACCGATCATGGGGGCATGTGTTAACCATTGCATGGGCGTGTAGACGCTTACGGCCATGGTCCGATAATCAGACTCAGACTGCAAATAGTCCACCTCAGTGATACGAAAATCTTCTCTGGGATTGTAATCGGTCCACTTGGTGCAACCTGTGAATCCGGTAAGCCCTATGACCAGACTCAAAAAATAAATGAATTGCTTTTTCATATGAAGTTCGTTTTCGGTTTTATAGTTTGATATCGAGTCCAAAAGAGAACGTGCGGGCTTGAGGATAGGCCCCGCGATCAATACCGGTATCCATAATGCCTCCGGCGATCTCAGGATCGAGCCCAGTGAACTTGGTCAGCGTGAACGCATTTCTTACTTGCAGATACACGCGCATGCTCTTACAAACATTCTTGAGTGCCGTAGCGGGCACGGTGTATCCTAACTGAACGTTCTTGAGTTTGATGAACGAGCCATCCTGAACATAGCGGTCAGAGACCCGAATATTACTGTTGGCATCCGTAAAGCTGTACCGAGGAAAACGGGGATCATTGGTTGTTCCCTCTCCGGTCCAGCGCGCCAAGGTCATACGACTACGGTTGGTATAGTTACCGTTTCTTTCCCAGGCACTATACACATCGTTGCCTACAGAGGCATAGGTAAAGGCCGTAAAGTCAAAATTCTTATACCCGATATTCAAATTCCAACCCACTGTAAAGTCAGGGAAGGGATCTCCGATCTTGGTCTTATCACTGGCATCGATCACACCATTACCATCCATATCGGCATAACGGATATCACCGGGAACAGCACCTGCCTGCGTGGGGGCGCCGGCGATCTCTGCAGCATTCTGAAAAATGCCTATTGCCTTGTGTCCATAAAAATAACCGGGAGTATGTCCTCTTTCGAACACGGTCACGCTTTGGTTTTGACCATTAAAGTAATAGCCTCCAAAGATCTTGGCCGTTCCATCTGAGTTAGTGGCGGTCACCTCGTTCTTGGCAGCAGTAAAATTGATATTGGTACTAACATTGAACTTTTTACCGGGCTGCGTAGTATATCCCAATGAGATCTCGTAACCGGTGCTGCGCGTAGCGCCGATATTCGCTGTTGGAATAGGCACGGTACCGAGATATAAAGAAGCCGAAGGGGTAAACAACAGACCATCTACTTCTTTTTGGAACAGATCGGCCGTAATGCTCAGCCTGTTCTTTAATAAGGTCATCTCAAAACCAACGTTGGACTGGGTTTGCTTTTCCCAACGAAGGGCATCGTTAGCGGCAGAACCTACGGTAGAACCAGGGTAGAAGATATCTGAGAAGTTATATCCATTGCTGTTGGCGGTAGGGCCATAGCTGGGACCTCCGGTGATAATACCGACGTATTGGGGATCTACGTTCTCGTTACCGATAGTACCATAGCTACCACGTATTTTCAGATAATTAATAAAGTCGAGGGTAAAGAATTTTTCACGGCTTACGACCCAGCCCGCAGAGCCTGAAAGGAAATTGGCATTCTTGTTTTCTCTACCGAATGCATACGAACCATCGCGACGGGCCGTAAGTGAAGCAAGATACTTTTCTTGATAGTCATAGTTGAAGCGAAGGAAAGAAGAGAGATTTCTGCGGAAGTACTGGTAGTAGTATCCGCTAAGCGCATTGGAGTTTGTAGCGTTATTATTACCAACTGCCGCCGTAAAGTCGGCGAATTCCCACGAGTTAAAAGGCACATCCTGACGAAAAGCACCTGCCGTATTACCCGATACTTTAGCAACCGAATATCCGGCTACGCTCTCGAAATGATGGTCGTCACCAATTGTAAAATCATAATTGGCAAACGACTCCCACGTATAATTGAAGTTGCTCATCTTTTCGTGAGAGACGCTATTGTGTCGACCGAGTATGGCCGAACCATCCGCATTCATGGAATTGTCCACGTTATTAGGGCCATAGAAAACCAGCGGCGTAAAACTTTTAGCGTTGCCATCGTACTTGGTATATCCAAAGCGGCTGGTAAAGCGAAGTTGCTTGAAAGGGCTGTATTGCATTTCGAATTTTCCGTAGAGCTTGGAACCGGTGTTCTTGTTATAGGTATTCTCTAATTTGGTAACGGGATTAAAGATTTCGGATAAGATCAGGTTACTGAATCCGAAGGCCCCAACGGTATTGGGAACGGTATTTAATACCGAAACGGTGGGATCGAAATTGAGTGCGCTTCCGATCACTGAGTTAAATGAATTTTCTTGGATACCTTTTCCATCGAGCACCACGGCTGTAGTGTTGAGCAGCAATTTGACCTTGCGGCTAAGGTCTATATCCAAATTAGCTGTAAGGTTACCACGGCGAAACAGTGACTTATCATCACCCCCTACGATACCTCCCTGGCTCAAAAAACCTCCGGATAAGAAATAGGTAATATTATCACTTCCGCCACGAGCAGAAATACTGTGCGTTTGCAAAGAAGCTTGCTTGAATATTTGATCTTGCCAATTGGTACCCACCCCGACCGTGCTGAGGTTAGGGAAAATAACAGGGCCACCGGCCACAGTACTTCCCTCATTGACCATGGCAGCATATTCGGTGGCATTGAGCACACCGACCGTATTGGCTACTTCTTGCATACCATAGTTGGTATTTACAGAGATTTCGGTCTTCTGATTCTTACGACCTGAGCGAGTCGTCACTACGATTACACCATTTCCACCCTTAACACCATATATAGCTGTTGTGGCGGCATCCTTTAAGACGTTTATCGATTCGATCTCGGAAGCGTTGATCGCATTGAGGTCGGTAAGGGTCTGCGGAACTCCGTCAATGATCACAATAGGATCCGTTCCGGAGTAAGAGGGGATACCACGGATCAATACCGTTGGCTTTGAGCCGGGCGAACCACCCTGGATGACGTTCACACCAGAAGCCCGTCCTTGGAGGGCTTCTTCGGTACGAACAGGCCTTAACTTATCGATATCGGCGCCTTTGACCGTTGAGATGGCACCAGATACCTTGGTTACTTTTTGAGTACCATATCCGAGTACCACCACATCGGAGAGCGTAGAACTAGCGAGCTCTTCGAGCTGAACAGAAAGCATTGTCTCTGTTCCGACTTTAATTTCTAACGATTTAGTACCGGTGTAACTAAATACCAATTGATCGCCTTTGGAAAGACCGGACAATTTGAACATCCCCAGGGCGTCGGTTTGAGTGGAGACCGTTTTGCCTTTGATGGTGATACTGACACCCGAAAGGGCTTCACCAGTGGTCTGACGGGTAACTTTACCGGAGAGAGTTATGCCTTGTGCATGGAGCTCAGAAAAAAATCCGATAGCCATTGCAAACAGGCACATTAATACGTGCTTTTTATTCATACAGCAGGGTTTAGCAACTCGTGAAAAAGGATAGAATTAACAAAGCAATATTAAGCCTTGGGGTATCAATTATCTATTATTTTGCCTCTTCAATACTACATCTAATTAAACAACTAATTGATTATCAATATTTTTATAATACATCATCACTACATCAACCCAAAAAAATAAACTCATCAAAAAAAAGTATACTTTAGGACTCTTATGTACCGCTGGCCCTCTGTCCTTATCCTCTTGCTGTTTGCCTTTTGCCTTAAAGCCCAAAACACAATTGGGCTTCCAGATATTGTCAACTATCCCAAAAAAACATATGCAGCCGGGCTTCAAAATTGGGATATCCAACAAGATCAACAGGGTATTATATATATAGCTAATAACGAAGGGCTTCTTTGTTATGATGGCCAATTTTGGGCCTTATACCCACTTCCGAACCGAACCATTGCCCGATCAGTAGCGATCGGCGGGGACCAACGAGTATATGTGGGCGGGCAAGATGAGCTGGGCTATTTTTCGCCAGGCCCCTCTGGCAGACTCACGTATCGCTCTCTGACTCAGCTGATACCAGCAAAGTTCCGCTCCTTTGGGGACGTCTGGGATATTATTAGTTATAAAAATGAGATCTGGCTTAGGACCTCAGCCTCGATACTAAAATTTTCGGGTGAAGCTTTTGCAGTGTATACCGCAGCGAGCGAATGGAGCTATATGGGCATCTGCAATAACCGTCTTTACGCGCAGGACCTTGACCGAGGTTTGATGCTTTTTGAGAACAACGCTTGGAGACCTGTTCTAGCCAGCAACCCCCTTCCAAAAAATGATGTTGTAACGGGGCTGCTCGAAGGACAAGGGGAGAAAATGATGGTGGCGATGCAAAAGAGTGGATTATTCTGGCTCGACAAGCAAACATTGTTACCCCTAAGCTCTCCGTTGACTCGCCAACTTAAGTTGGATCGAGTATATACCACGGCCAGAATCGATGATACGCGATTGGCATTGGGCACCAGCAATGGAGGAGTGTACATTGTAGATAATGAAGCTAGGCTTGTCCAACGGTTTTCTTCGAAAGAAGGATTACAAAACAATAATGTGCTGAGCATTTTAGCGGATCGAGATGAGAACCTATGGCTAGGGTTGGATAATGGGATCGATTTTGTGGCCTTTAATAGCGCGATCAAACAAATTCTGCCTGGCGAACAAAAAGCCGCCGGGTACACGGTCCTAATCAGAAAAGGAGCACTTTTTATTGGAACCTCGAATGGAGCATATGTAACTAGCCTGCAAGAAAAAGAAGACCTCAGTTTCAGCCAAGGAACCTTTGTTCCTATACAAAATACGACAGGTCAGGTATGGTCACTGCAAGAGATCAACGACCAAATCTTGCTTGGTCACCACGAGGGAGGTTTTAGCATTAGCGGCACTACGGCCAAACCGATTAGCACGCAGACTGGCTTTTGGAATTTTATACCGACTAGCGGAACCTATCCTAGCGAATTGCAAGTGGCCGGCAACTATAAAGGCATACAATTGTTTCGATTTGATAAGGGATCGTTCTTACCTGCCGATGCGGTACCGAAATTTGAGGAATCCTCTCGTTATATCGCCATCGACGCCTTACAACATATCTGGATCTCGCACCCTTATCATGGAATTTTCCGAATACAAAAAAAAGAAGACCAGTCTTTCACCTACAATAAATACGATACGACCAAGGGTTTGCCCTCTTTGCTCAACAACCACATCTTTAAGATCAAAGAAAAAATTCTTGCTGCTACCGAGCAAGGGATCTATCAGTACGAGAGTTCACAAGATAGATTCATGCCGGCGGCAGAATTCAATACCCTGCTGGGAAATCAAAGTATTCGCTACTTAAAGGAAGACGGCAGCGGCAATATCTGGTTCTTTCATGAAAAAAATCTGGGCGTCATCGAATTCAACACAGCAGAAAAACCTCGTGTGATCTATTTACCCGAGTTCAATAACAGATTGCTCAGTGGATTTGAATTTATTTACCCCTACGACAAGAAAAACATTTTTTTAGCCGGAGAGACCGGTATCTATCATTTGAACTTCGAAAAATATAAAAAGCAGAAACCAGTACTGGCGGTCAGCATCAGAAGTGTGCGGATCGGTCAACAAAGCGATAGTCTGCTGTATGGTGGCTTTACCCATCTTGGCACACCATCGCAAAATGCCACCATTATCGATCATGCTTGGAAAAATATTCGCTTTGAATTTACAGCACCGCCCTATCCCTACGCGGAATCATTGGAATATTGTTACCGGATGAGGGGGTTCAATGGTGCCTGGTCCGAATGGACAAAGCGTACGGATAAGGAGTTTACGAACCTACCGGCAGGCGACTATGTATTTGAGGTAAAAGTTCGAAATAACCTGGGGGCCGAATCGCCCGTCAGCCAATTTGCCTTTACGGTACTACCCCCCTGGTATAGAAGCAAACTGGCGATCGGCCTCTATATACTACTTCTTTCCCTTGCCCTAACCTGGGGCTATAAGAGACAACAAAAGAAATTCAAAAAACAACAAGCCCTCTTTGAGGCAGAACAAAAAAGATTATTGTACATAAATGAGCTGGAACGAACAAAGGCCGAAACGGCCCTGATGAGCTTACGCACGGAGAACCTCGAATCGGAAATTCAATTTAAGAATTCCGAACTGGCCTCCTCTGCCATGCATTTGGTAAAAAAGGGAGAACTGATCACTAAGATCAAGAGCGAATTAAGCCAATTGGCCAAACGAGTTGATGATACACAGGCACAGACCGAACTAAAGAAGATGATCAAAGCCCTCAGTGAAGATGAACAGATCGATCAAGAGTGGGATCATTTCGCAAAACACTTTGATAAAGTACACAGTGATTTTGTAGTCGTATTAAAAAATAAACATCCCGAGATTAGCCCTGGCGAATTAAAACTTTGTGCGTATTTGCGAATGAACCTTTCCTCGAAAGAGATCGCGCAATTGCTGAACATATCTGTAAGAGGGGTAGAGATCAGCCGTTATCGCCTGCGAAAGAAACTGAATCTGGCCCCGGGAGAAAATCTGTTTGACTACTTGATCCAATTGCAGAAAACCTGATACGACGTAAATGTATTCGCATAAGTAGCTATGCACTCATAAATCGTGCTAGGCCCATACAATTGGATCCGAGCTGCGAAGCCATTGCTCATATCTACTCTCGTAATGCGTGTCCATGACAGATCGCCGAATTTTAAGCGTCGGCGTAATAAAACCATTGGCGATGGTCCACTCCTCTGCCACCATCACTAATTTCACCAATTGTTCATGCAGCTCCAATTGTTGATTGACCCGTGATCGAATAGCACTTAATCGCGCGTTCAGTTCCGAGCGGTCGGTAGGCTCCCCAATGGTTAACACACAGAGTGCCAGGGCGCCGGATTGACCGGAGCCCACCACACAAACTTGAGCAAACAGCGTATGTTCCATTAACAATTTCTCGATAGGGGCCGGTGCCACATATTTGCCCTTACTGGTCTTGAATAGGTCCTTTATCCGGCCGGTAATGGTCAGGTATCCGTCCGCATCGAGACGTCCCTCATCTCCCGTTTTTAAAAATCCGTTTTCAAAACAAGCAGCGCTTAGCTCCGGCTCCTTATAATAACCCAGCATAGTAGCAGGACTTTTAGTAAGGATCTCATTTTGAGCTCCAATGACAAGTTCCACTCCTGTATAGGATTGCCCTACGGTACCGATCCTAACGGAATGTTTTCGATTGATGGTGGCCAAGGCCATATTCTCTGTCATTCCGTAGGCCTCTTGTATAGTAATCCCAAGCTGACCAAAAAAAACAGGCAGCGATGGATGTAAGGGCGAAGCCCCCGAAAGAGCGAATCGCACTCTCGAAAGTCCTAACTTTTTTTTGAGTAGGTTGCGTAAGAGCGACCCGAAGAGAGGAAGACCCAATAAAAAAGAAAGTCGGGCGGGCGGAATTTTCTTCAAGATCTCTTCCCTGAATTTTTCCCAAATGCGCGGTACCGCTAAAAAGATCGTAGGCTGAGCGGCTTGCAGGTCTTTTGAGAATGTTTGCAAAGACTCCGGAAAATAAATAGTACCGCCGGTAAAGATGCCACAATATTCTACGACCATACGCTCTGCAATATGGCTGAGTGGCAAATACGAAAAGAAAACCTCGTTATGTAATGTCTCCCCCAAAGCCTCCATTACGGTCAGTAAACTATAGGCATGTGCATAGTGTGTATGCATGACTCCTTTCGGATTACCGGTAGTACCCGATGTATACAAAATACAATTCATGGCAGCGGAATCCGGAATACGATCTTCTAGCAATGGCCTACTATTGCCTACAAAATCTATCCAAGGGCAACAACCCGGCCAGGGCCAATTAGGGAAACTCACTTGTCGGACAGTGTCAGGAATTCCACCTCGAATCGGTTCGTATGCATCGAGCTTACCAACGAATATCAATTTACTTTCACTATGAATAAGGATCTGCTCGAGGGTATTGGCTGTAACGGTCGGATAAATGGGAACGGAAACATGCCCTGCCATCATGATGGCCAGATCGGCCATGATCCAATGAGGAGAGTTTTTTCCAATGATCGCAATGCGAGATCCGGATGGTAACTGCATATCCATCAGGGCCGCCGCCAGTTGTCGAATGGCTTGACCGGCACTGTGCCAGCTATGCCGCTGCATGATCCCTTCGAAGGGCTCGGCTAAGAAAAGTTTTTCAGGTTGCTTTTTTTCGTGCTCGTAAAACTTCTCGATAATACTTGGATAAGATACCATATCAAATAGGGAATTAAAGAAATTGATTGGGAATACCTCCCATGCCACGCCCAGGTATCTTCCCTTGAATGGGACCGAAAAAATGCAGGATGCGATCAAAGTCCTCTCTGCTGTTGTCGCCAGGGTAAAAAGGGTCGGCAACAATAATGCGACGATGTAAGAAATCGAACCCGATCATTACGATAGGCACATTGGCTTTTTGGGCGATATAATAAAAACCCGTCCGCAGTCGATCGACCTTTTGACGAGTTCCTTCGGGGGAGAGCGCGATCATGATCTCGGATTGACTATCCAATACGGATACTACCTGATCGACAAGATTTTGTTTACTAGAGCGGTCAACGGGTATACCCCCTACCCACCGAAAGAAAAATCCGAGCGGACCCACAAAGAGCTCTTTTTTCCCTAAAAACCGAGCGGAATGGATCTGCATGATGCTTCTATAAGCCAGCCCGACAAAAAAGTCCATCCAGTGCGTATGAGGGCCGGCAATAATGACACATTTCTTTAGGCCGGGAGGAAATCGTACATGCGTATCCCATCCTAATAGACGAAATAGCCAAGTCCAAAATAAACGTCGCAATCGTTTTGATTTGAGACAAGATATAAAAAACAACCAAAAACGACTAATTTACGATACTGTTCAACTGATATTTACTATGATGCGACTCCCCGTTTTATTGTTTTTGATCGGAATGACCTGTTCGCCCTTTCTTTTTGCACAACTTCCCGCTGTAAGGTCCGGAAAAATTGTTCGACATAGCGCCTTTCCCTCAGAGTGGGTTCCTGCTCGTACCATTGATGTATGGTTACCGGAAGGATATAATCCCTCGAAAAAATATGCCGTACTCTACATGCATGATGGACAAATGTTATTTGACAGTACGCTGACTTGGAACAAACAAGAATGGGGTGTCGACGAAACACTTCAGCTACTGATGAATGAAGCAAAGATCGAGCACGTAATTGTAGCAGGCATTTGGAACGCGGGCATCAGAAGACATGCAGAGTATTTTCCGCAAGCTCCCTTTACCTCGCTTACCAAAGAACAACAAGAAAAGGTATACGATTCGTATCGCAGCAATGGACAATCGATCTTTTCGGGTATTCCTATTTCGTCCGATCGCTATTTAAAGTTCATCACAACAGAGCTCAAACCTTTTATCGATAAAACCTATTCCACTCGCTCTACGCGCGAGCATACCTTTATAGCGGGTAGTAGTATGGGCGGACTCATTTCGCTGTATGCCATTTGTGAATATCCCGAAGTATTCGCTGGTGCCG
>JBIIHS010000153.1:0-4225 GCA_044235515.1 Chitinophagaceae bacterium
CTGCTAATGAGGCGACCATCAGTACGCTCGATGCCTCGAGTGGAATGATTACGCCGCAAAAACTGTTCTCTAATTTCTATGATAAAGACTTCTTGTATGTTTTAAACGGAGATAAAAAAGTGGGTGCCAAAACCGTACAGGAGATCCAGCTTACTCCGGTTGATAAGTCAAAGAATTTTCACACTGTGTATTTGCAGATCGATAAAGTTGCTAAGTCTATGTACAGTACTCGTGTGCTAGAGAATGCGGGTAATCGGTATTCCTATACCGTCAACACTATGAAGACCAATGTGCCCGCAGCCGATGCCCTATTTGTTTTCGATAAGGCCAAGTTTCCGGGCATCAACGTAGAGGACCTTAGATAACCGCTTTACGGATCCGGATCATCTTTGTCAATAATTCTTCCAGTTTATGTAAGGGAAGCATATTGGCCCCGTCGCTTTTGGCCGATGCGGGATCGGGGTGGGTTTCAATAAAAAGCCCTTCTGCTCCGCTAGCGATTGCAGCGCTGGCAAGGGTTTCGATCAGGGCAGGTTGTCCACCGGTAACTCCGGCTGCCTGATTGGGTTGCTGTAAAGAATGCGTTACATCCATTACAACAGGATAGCCCAACTCTTTCATCCAGGCGATGTTCCTAAAATCTACGACTAGGTCTTGATATCCAAAGGTGGTACCTCGTTCTGTTAGCAGGACCTTATTGTTGCCTGTGTTTACAATTTTCTCAGCGGCAAACTTCATGGAGGGTCCACTTACAAATTGCCCTTTTTTTATGTTGATGATTTTTCCGGTACGTCCGGCCGCTTCGAGCAGATCGGTTTGACGGCATAAAAAAGCGGGAATCTGTAGTATATCAACGTAAGTTGCTGCCAAGGTCGCTTCTTCGGCAGTATGTATATCAGTCACTACCGGAATCTGCAGACGCGTGCGAACTTTCTGTAAGATCTCCAAGGCAGCCTTGTCTCCAATTCCTGTAAAAGAAGACGCACTAGAGCGATTGGCTTTTCGGTACGAAGCCTTAAAAACAAAGGGTATTTGCAAGCGACCACAGATTTCTTTAATGGTCGAGGCAATGTCAAGGACCATTTGTTCAGTTTCTACCACGCAGGGACCCGCCAGCAAGAAAAAGGATCGATCATCATATTTTTGTGCCGCGAACAGGGATGTCATTACCGGTGTCATGTTGCAAAAGTAGTGGTAAGTTTGCCAAATATATTCCGACCATGCACAATGAGAAAATTCTGATTATCGGCGCCTCCGGGCAGATCGGGGTAGAGTTGACCCTTGCCCTTCGCAGTCGGTATGGGTCTGCCAATGTAGTGGCTGCTGATCTGCGAGACCAAAATTCATTGCTTGTGGGGACGGGGCCCTACGTTTCGCTCGATGTAATGAATAAGGACAGGCTTCGTGATCTGGTTACTCAGCATGGAATCACCCAGATCTATTTATTGGCGGCCATGCTCTCCGCCACCGGAGAAAGGAATCCTTCGATGGCCTGGGATCTCAATATGCAAGGGCTACTCAATGTGTTGGATATTGCCCGCGAAGAGAAATTGAATAAGGTATTTTGGCCTTCTTCCATTGCTGTATTTGGTCCAAGCTCTCCTCGCATCAACTGCCCGCAGCAAACGATCATTGAGCCCACTACCATTTATGGCATCAGTAAATATGCCGGAGAGTTCTGGTGTCGTTATTATTGGCAGCGCTATGGTGTCGATGTGAGAAGTATTCGCTATCCCGGTTTGATCTCTTATAAATCAGCACCGGGTGGGGGTACTACTGATTATGCGGTGGAGATCTATCACGAGGCTTTGTCAAAGCAGTCCTACAACTGCTTTCTTCGGGAAGACACCTATTTGCCCATGATGTATATGCCCGATGCTATTCGCGCCACGATCGAGCTGATGGAAGCCCCTGCTGATCGAATTGCCGTGCGGACCTCTTACAATATATCGGCTATGAGTTTTTCACCTGCGGAGGTCGCTGCATCAATCCAGCGCAAGATCCCTTCATTTACTCTTTCCTGTCAGCCAGATTATCGTCAGGTTATTGCAGATAGTTGGCCCCAAAGTATAGATGACAGTGTGGCTCGTCATGACTGGGGCTGGACACCCCAGTACGATCTGGATGCCATGACCGATGATATGCTACAGCATCTTGGTTAGGCCTTTCCATTTTTTTGTATCTATTCAGTTGCTCAGCTAATCGTATAGCTTTTTAGCAGACAGGCTACGATCTGCTCGAGATAGTGTTGATCGGTAGCGTCAAAATCGCCTCGCTTTTCGCTATCTATATCGAATACCCCAATACAATGGCCCTGGTAAAGTAAGGGGATAACGATCTCAGAGCGGGACAGGCTGCTACAGGCAATATGACCGGGAAAGGTGTGTACGTCCTCGACCAGAATGGTCTTTTCCTGCTGCCAGCTGGTGCCACAAACTCCTCTCCCTTTTTGAATTCGGGTACAGGCCACAGGTCCCTGAAAAGGTCCTAGTACCAACTCCTTATCTTTTACCAGATAAAACCCAACCCAGAGCCAGCCGAACTGTTCTTTGAGCGCAGCGCAGGTATTGGCCATATTGGCTATAAAGTCGGTCTCTCCCTCGAGTAGTCCGTTCAACTGCGGCAAGAGGCTGAGGTATCGCTCTGCTTTTGTGCCTTGGATAATTTTTAGATCTTCTGCCATAGCTGCAAAGATAGAATCCTTTGCCCTTTGTAACTTTAGCGTAACAATCCTGCCATGCGTTTTTTTGTCTTGGTTTTCTTGGGCCTCTTACTATCACCCCTTCTCTATGCGCAAGAATTTGGAGGTAATCCCCCTCGCCAGCGATGGAAACAGCTTAGCTCCGATACCGTGCGTGTGATCTATGCACCGGGTCTCGATAGCCAGGCGCAGCGAACGTTTTCATTAATTGGTCGGCTGGCTTCGTATGATACTTTTCGTCTTGGAAAAAAGTTGCAGCCCATCGATATCGTCTTGCAGCAAAGCTCGGTGATCTCTAATGCCTATGTACAACTGGGGCCCTACCGAAGCGAGTGGATGCTGATGCCTCATTTGAATAATTTTAGTATCGGCTCGATCGGATGGAGTGATCTATTGTCTTTGCATGAGTATCGGCATGTTGAACAGATCAATAATATGAATGTGGGACTTAGCCGGGTAGCTCATATCTTATTTGGAGAGCAGGGGTACGACCTGGCGATCAATGCGGCGGTGCCCAATTGGTTTTTCGAGGGAGACGCCACCTGGCAAGAATCAGCACTTAGTATACAAGGTAGGGGAAGGTTGCCTCAGTTCTTGAATGCCTACCCGGCCCTGTGGCAGGCTGGCAAAAAGTATTCTTGGCTAAAGCTTCGAAACGGGTCCTTAAAAGATGTTGTCCCCAATCATTATGAGTTAGGGTATGTGCTGGTCGGCTATGGGGTCACAACCTATGGAGATCGTTTTTGGCCTGCAGTTATTCGCCGGGCCGCCTCTTTTTCTTCTGTGGTGTATCCATTTCAACATGCCCTCAAAAAAACGGCGGGTCTGCCTTATTCTCAATTTCGAAAAAATGCATTTGATTGGTATCGTAAGCAACAGCCTGCTATGGAACCAGCCGTACCCAATTGGGTACTCAAAACCGAGAGGCGATATGCTACCAACAGACAATATCCCTATTGGGTAGGAGGCGATACCCTGCTGCTGCAGAAAAGTAGTTTTGTACATCGGCCGGGTTTTTATCTGGTCGCTAATAAACGCGAGCATTTATTACGGACGCTCGATATATCCTTGGGTCAGCCCTTTGGATACAAAAAAGGGAAGATCGTATATGCCGCTTTTGAAAAAGATCCTCGTTGGCATTGGGTAAGTTATAGTTCCCTTCGGTTGTTGGATATTCATACCGGTAAGCAAAGAAAGTTAACAAGGCATACCCGATATTTTACTCCAGATCTCGCTCCCGAGTTGGATAAGGTAATCGCCGTGCAGGTTACCGCATCCGGAGCAACCTCGCTCGATCTTCTTTCTACGGCCAATGGGAAGGTCATTTCCTCTTTTCAATCCCCTAACGGTTATTTCTATACAGACCCTAAGTTTTTATCCGACACCGTGGTCGTTATAGCTGCTCGCGACCAGCAGGGCGCCATGGGTTTGATAAAACTATCGTTGCTGACCGGTCAAGAAGAGTTGTTAACGCCTTTCTTGCCGTTTTCGTTAGGGTATCTTCATCCATTCGAAGGAGCAGTC
>JBIIHS010000154.1:0-4222 GCA_044235515.1 Chitinophagaceae bacterium
ACGCGCCCACTAGGGCCGGTAGTATCAGATTTATGACCCAAATCAGCAAGGCGGTCAGCAAGATACCGACTGTGGAACCGTCGACCCCGGCTGATGTCCCAACAAACCAACCAGCTATCCAAATACCGACAGCCCCGCGTAATCCGATCTCGGCAATAGCAAAAGTAGGCACAACCGCCAAGGTCAAAAAACTAAGTGAAACAGTAACAAACAGGTCCATACCCGAAAGCGGCACCAGAAAGAGTTGATAGGCCATAAAATATTGCAACAAAAAAATACCATAGCGGAGTAAAGACAAGGATAATAAGGTTTGCAAAACGTGGGGCGTACAAGTTTCAAGAGCCTCCAGCCATTTTTTAAACCGGAGCGACCAGGCAGAGGTAGGATGCAACAAACGCTGTTGTAACCATGCATGAAGGTAACTGACCTTAAAATATAAGAGCAACAAGACTAATAACAGAAATCCGATCACCAGCAGCGCCCACCACCACAAATTGGCTAGCCAGGGCTGCTGCGTGGTCAAAACAGGAAGAGCCGCTATCCATCCGACAAGACCCATTGCCACAGTAACAATCAACTGACTAAAACTGGAGACCACGGTTACGGAAATAGCAGCTACCCGGTGCGAAGGATCGAGATACAGTACCCGGCCCACATATTCACCAATACGATTGGGCAAACTAACCGAGAAAGACAAACCCGATAACACGGCCTTAAAGGCCCGAAATAGCGAAATGGTCTGCACCGAGGCAATGGCAATCTTCCACTTTATCGATTCGATCAGCCAATTCAATAGCATCAGCAGGAAAATGCCGATCAGTAGGAGCAGCCCGCGACCCTGTACTGCTTTCTCCAGGAGCGATGGCAGTAATTCAATATTGTCTTGCTTACCGAGTTGTAGCCAAATGATCCAGCAGAGCACCACCATCAACAAGGGGCCTGGCAGATAACGCAGAAAGATTTTGCTGGATCGAGAGAGCTTCATTAATCTTGTAAAAATACAAGGCGGGGTGCAAAAGACTGGCAAAATAATTCTGGGGATCGACCCAGGTACGGTAGTAATGGGATACGGCCTTATTAAAATTGTTGACCGAAAACCCATCTTGCTCGATCTGGGCGTATTAAAACCCGGCAAGATAAAAGACAATCATAAGCGACTGCAATTGATCTTTAATACCGTAAGCGGTCTTGTTACTCAATTCTCACCGACTGATTTTGCTATCGAAGCCCCCTTTTTTGGAAAGAATGTCCAAAGTATGCTGAAGCTGGGAAGGGCCCAGGGAGTAGCCATTGCAGCAGCTATGCGTCACGGGTTGGAGGTAACTGAGTACTCCCCTAAAAAAGTTAAACAGGCCGTTACCGGCAATGGTAATGCTAATAAAGAGCAGGTCATGAAAATGCTTCAGACCATCTTACGATTCAAAGACAGTCCTAAACATTTTGATGCTACCGATGCAGTTGCTGTAGCATTATGTCATTACTACGAATACCATAACCAAGTGGCCACCGGAGCTCGAGCCATTGTAAGATCAGGAATTAGCCCCCTGCCCACTAGCAAAAACCCCAATGGTATTGGTGCGGGAAGCGCTACTCGAAAACGCTCTCCACAAAAAAAGAATAATAAAAAAGGATGGTCCGATTTTATCGAGGCCAATCCGCAACGAATCCAAAAAAAATAAACTCAGCAAAAAGCCATGATGCGCTGCTGAACCGCACGAAGTTGCTCATCGCTGGCCTTTTGTTTGCCGGGCTGCGCAAAGTTCAGGTCATTAGAGGTATTGATGGGAATCAAATGCATATGAGCATGCGGCACCTCAAGTCCGATCACTGAAATACCACAGCGATTACAAGGAAAGGCTTTTTCGATGGCCTTAGCGATCGGCCGAGCAAAGACCAGCATCGAAGACAAATAAGAGTCTGGAAGATCAAATATTTTGTCTACTTCAATTTTAGGCACCACTAATACGTGCCCCTCTCGCAAAGGGAATACATCTAGAAAGGCAAGAAATAGATCGTTCTCTGCTATCTTGTAACAGGCTAACTCGCCGCTGATGATCTTTGAAAAAATGGTCATGGCATCAAAAATTGATCGTTATTTCTTACCCAGCCGTAATGGCGTCTATGCGAAAATTCAAGACACCAGCAGGTGCTTGTACCTCGGCCGTCTCCCCTACTTTTTTTCCCAGTATCCCTTTACCAATGGGAGAGGTAACAGATATCTTGCCCGCTTTAAGATCGGCTTCCTGTTCGCTGACCACTTTATAGATCACTTGCTTATTGGTCTTAAGGTTAGTGAGCGTTACTTGTGTTAAGATAGATACCTTACTGGTATCAATAGAAGAAATATCCAAGATGCGAACATTGGCAAGGGTTCCCTCGAGTGCAGCAATACGGGCCTCTAAGATACCCTGGGCTTCTTTGGCAGCATCGTATTCCGCATTCTCCTTCAGGTCTCCCTTTTCACGCGCCTCGGCAATAGCGCGGCTGGCAGCAGGGCGATCCACCGCCTTCATTCGCTGCAACTCGGCCTTCATTTGGTCTAAGGTCTCTTGGGTTACATACTGAATCGTACTCATAGTTACGGTTTAACTCACAAAAAAAGAGCAACGCCTCAGCGAAACCGAAGCGTTGCAGTATTTAAGGGCAAATATACAAAAATCCAAACAGGTGATGACTCAGGAGCCAGGAGTACCCCCGCGTAATTTTTCGAGCAAAACACGACTCATTTTTTCGAAAGACTCGCGGCTATAGCCCGCAATATGTGGAGTCAGTACCACATTAGGACGTTGAATTAACCGCTGTAATAATTGATTTTCATCAGGTTGATAAGAAGCCAAGTTCTCATTAGGTAAAACATCCAAGGCGGCTCCGGACAACTGCCCCTTTTCTAAGGCCTCCACCAATGCGGGTAGCTCAACCACCTCTCCTCTCGAGGTATTGACCAGAACGGGTGCCTGCTGCAAAGAATTAAAAAAAGCAGTATTGGCCATACCCTTAGTACCCGCATTAAGCGGTACATGAAAACTTATAACACTGCAACGCGTCGCAATCTCAGCAAGCGACGCCTCTTGAATAAGCCCAGTGCTATACCCCGATTTATGAATATCATTGGCCAATACGGTAACGCCAAAGGAGCTAAGTAATCTTGCTAGTTGTTGCCCGGTATTTCCATATCCAATAATGCCTACGCACTGACTGCTCAACTCTACACCACGATTTTCATTTCGGTTCCACATTCCTTGCTGTATCTCGCGATACGACCAATCGATCCGATGTAAGATCGACAATAACATACCCAATGCGTGCTCCGCTACAGCAAGGCGATTTCCCTCAGGACTGCTAAAACACCGGATTCCTTTTTCAGCCGCAAAAACAGTATCGATCAATTCCATACCGCTTCCCAAACGTCCGATCCAGCGAAGTTGCGCAGCTTTCTGTAAGAGGGCACGATCTACCTTAATTCGGGTGGTAACCACTAAACCTACCACGTCGCCTATGGTCTCTTCTACTTCGCTATAAAGAATATGCGGAGCATCCACTACCGTGTAACCCATCGCGGAAAGTTCAGCCGCAAGCAGGGGATGAGCCTGACCGGTGATGATCACTTTTCCTGTATGTTGATCGTTAGACAAGGAACGACAAAATTACGCATTGGGGTTGGTCCGCATGCGAAAACTAAGTGCGCCAAAATCCTCGACATGTAGTCGTTCTGCGCGCTGGTCAAAAAAGGGATCCGCTAGCACCTGGGCATCGAACAGCGGCTTCAGCGCATTGCGAAGCGTTTTTCTTCTTTGACCAAAGGCCGTTTTGACCAATAGCGTAAAGTCGGCGGCACTACGCATTGCCGGGGGTTGCTCCCGGGGAACCAGGCGAATGACCCCACTCATGACTTTTGGAGGCGGATCGAAACAACCAGGCGCTACGTCAAAAAGATACTCAACGGTAAAAAAAGCTTGGATCAAAACCGATAAGACGCCATAGATCTTGGAACCCGGTTTGGCCGCCGCGCGCTGGGCTACCTCTTTTTGAAACATGCCCACCATGCTTTGTAATTGTTCTCGCCAATCGAGCATGGTAAATAAGATCTGACTAGAAATATTGTACGGAAAATTGCCTACTACGGTAAAGGGAGTCGAAAAAGGAATGTCCATTTTCAAAAAATCCTGCTGCAAGAGACGACCTTCTAGCACCGGATAGTGATCAAGGAGATAGGCCACCTTCT
>JBIIHS010000155.1:0-4159 GCA_044235515.1 Chitinophagaceae bacterium
CGAGGGCTCTTCGTATAAGAGATCCAAACTAAAATCTTGTCGTTCGAGTTGACCAAAGCCCACGGAGTAGACGTTCTTCATCATCAAATCCCAAATTGGCAGCATGGTTCGCTGCGAGGTCGCCTTTAGTAATTTCAAGAACAATACGCGTTGCAGGTTACCGGTGGTATCCGGTGGTACATCCTGCGAAAATTCACCCAGCTGAAAGACCCGGCCATTGTAGGTGTACTGAATGGCAACTCCCAATACTTCGTCGGGCTGTAAGGGTTGGTTCAATGAAATAAATCCGATCTGAGGATTAAAATAGTACTCAGTGGGCTGCAGTTTACGAGCAAATGTTTTTTCAAAATCCTGAACGGGTAATAATCCTGCCGATGTTAAAGCAGATTGCACCTGCGCAGAATTTCTATACTGCGGATTAGAGATCAGTAGTGAGTAAAGATTATTGGCTCCATTTTGAGGAAGGGGATTGCCCCCTCCCGTCAGTAATGAAGAATAAGGCTGATTTTCGCCCAAGTCCATAAAGGCCACCACATCGCGTGTATCGGTGGTGGTTCCATTACGATTGGTGACCCAGGCTTCGACACGCAAAATTTGCACGCGCGAGTTGACCACCGGCAATTGCTTCATGGCCTGGTTATACTGGTTCCGAAAATACTGAGCCATTAAAAAGTGCCGATTCTCGTCGTACTCATCGGCTTTGAGGGTAAATCGTTGTGCCGTAGTGCCCCCCTGCACGCCTAAGGTCTGTCGTTGAGAACGCTGATTGGCCAGCACCGTAGTGACAAATAGTTTTCCAAATTGAAGTTGTGTCTTTACCCCGAACAAGGCTTGTGCGCCGGGAATCAAGGTTCCTTTTGAGGCAAAACTGGTATTACCAGCCTCAAACTGCTTGATGATATCATCATCTTGTCCTTTGAAATCGAGCTTGAGCTGGTTATCAAAATTAAAATTGGCCAGCGTGTTATAATTGATCGGCAGCTTGAGTTTCTCTCCGATCTGTGCGTCCATTTGCAATTGAGAGCTCATGTTAAAATCAAAACCGCCGTTTCGGCGAGCTCTCTCGGGCAGGGTTGGGTTTTTTATGTTCTGTCCCTGGTAGCCCGCCAGAAAATCCACATAGCCCGCCGGCTTGATATCGACTTTGACCTTCCCATCAGGACCCACGCCCATTATACGGTTATACCAATCATTGCTGACCCTGAACCGAGGACGATTCAATCTTCGGTTCATATCACTGAGCATCGATGCTCTTTTTCTGAAGTACTCCATCTCATCCTCTCGGCCACGCAATTGCAAATACTCCTGCATTGAAAAAGTGGCTGGCACTCTGTAATCGAATCCACCGATCCGCTCACTACTCTTGTAGCGCCTGGTCACCGGATCGTAATCGACCCTTCTTCTGATGATCGATGTATCGCGCAGATCGAATCCCTGTGCCTGTCGTTGCACATAGGAATTTGCATAGCGATCAAAAAGGGGAAATCGGAGTGTGTCGGTAAGGGGTAGCGAGGGGCTTGCCTCGGCAGAAAGAGAAAACACCCAGGTACCAATCCATACAAAAACGGGCCCAACAATATTTGCTGCGTAACGAATCAAACTGCTCTGGTAGTTAGTTTTGGTGCGGACTACAGTGAACGAAGGGCTAACTTGATCAACTCTTCAGCTCCCAGGTCCGGGTGGTTTTTGAGTACCTTTTCAAGGGCCTGAGAGGCCGCTTGTCTGGGGATACCCAATGCCATCAGAGCATTTAACGAATCTTGTTGCAAAGTATTGTTTATCAGAGGGGAATTATTTGCTTCCAACGGGTGTTTGGCCAGCTTATCCTTGAGTTCCAATACCATCCGTTCAGCGGTCTTTTTACCGATACCCTTGATGGCCTCCAATGAGCGAGTATCACCCCTAAGGATCGCCCCAACCAATTCCTCGGGTTTAAGGTAAGAAAGCATCACACGGGCGGTGCTGGCCCCGATTCCAGAAACGCTTATAAGGTGTTGAAAAACATCCCTTTCTGTGATATCAAAAAATCCAAAAAGTAAATGTGCATCCTCTCTGATCAGCAAATGGGTATAAAGAGTACCCTCCGAGAGTGCCTGAAGTTTAGAATACGTATTTAAACTTATGTTGACCTCATAGCCCACGCCCCCCACCTCCATCCACACTTGGGCGGGGGTCTTTTGAACGAATTTTCCCTTTAAAAAACTGATCATACTGCAAGTTAAGGGGCCAGCAGTGCTTTACCTTAACTTTGCCCAATTTTTCAACCCTACTTCATGAACCGTACAATTCAAGCGGCTATTACAGCGGTGGGAGGATATGTTCCCGAAGATAAACTCACCAATTTCGATCTTGAAAAAATGGTCGACACCAACGATGAGTGGATCCGAACCCGCACCGGTATTTCCGAAAGAAGAATTCAAAAAGAAAAAGGAAAGGCTACTTCCGATATGGTAGTACCCGCTGTGTTGGAACTCTGTAAAAAAAGAGGTATTCAACCCGATGAGATCGATTGTTTGATCGTAGGGACCGTAACCCCCGACATGGTATTTCCCTCCACTGCAAATTTGGTTTGCGCCAAGATCGGAGCTACGCGTGCCTGGGGTTTTGATCTGTCGGCTGCTTGTTCTGGTTTTTTGTTTGCCTTGGCACAGGGTGCCGCACTGATTGAAAGCGGTCGTTATCAAAAAGTGGTGGTTTGCGGAGCCGATAAAATGAGCTCGATCATCGATTACCAAGACCGAGCTACCTGTATCATTTTTGGTGACGGTGCAGGCGCCGTATTGCTGGAACCGGATACGAACGGATTGGGCATCATGGACAGTATATTGCGAAGCGACGGTAATGGGGCCAGCTACTTGCACATGAAAGCCGGAGGCTCGCTTCGACCAGCCAGCCAAGAAACCATCGATAATCGAGAACACTATGCATACCAAGAAGGTCAAGCTGTTTTTAAGTTTGCAGTAAAAGGAATGGCAGACGTGAGTGCCGAGTTAATGGAACGAAATAACCTGACCGGTAATGATATTGCCTGGCTGGTGCCCCATCAAGCTAATCTTCGTATTATCGATGCCACGGCCAATCGTATGGGACTTACCACCGAAAAAGTGATGATCAATATCGATCGCTACGGCAATACTACCGCCGGCACAATTCCCCTATGTTTGTGGGAATGGGAGTCCAAACTACGTAAAGGAGATAATATAATTTTGGCTGCTTTCGGAGGAGGTTTTACCTGGGGCGCCATTTGGGTAAAATGGGCTTACGATACCCAGTAAAATTTTAGCTATGAAAAAAAACACATCGGCAACAGGTTGGGGGTCAGTAGCCGTACACGGAGGTCATCAGTCGGATGCATTGCATGCACACCTAACACCCATATACGCCAGCAGCACTTATGTTTTTGACAGTGCCGAGCAAGGAATGCACCGCTTTACCGGACAAGAACCCGGCTATATCTATGCCCGTTGGGGAAATCCTACCGTTACCGAAGCAGAAGATAAGATCTCGTTGCTAGAGACCTACGGACTCAATATGGAAGCCAAAGGGATCTTACATGCCTCGGGAATGGCCGCTGTGACTACCCTTATGATGAGCACGCTGAGTGCAGGCGATAAAATTCTCTCTCACTTTTCTTTGTACGGCGGCACCGATGAATTGGTCCATCGCATCTTACCCCGTTTTGGTATCAGCGCCGTTATCGGAGACCTTCGAGATCTTTCCGTTGCGGAGCAGCTACTCAAATCGGATCGTTCCATTAAGATGCTCTATCTCGAAACGCCTGCAAATCCCACACTACAGTGTGTAGACCTGGCCGCACTTTGTTCTCTAGCGAAACAATACAATTGCCTGGTGGCCTGTGACAATACCTTTGCCACGCCTTACTTACAACAACCCTTTTCCTTTGGCGCCGACTTTGTAATTCACTCGACCACAAAATTTTTGAACGGACATGGAACCGCCATTGGAGGTATTTTAATTGGAAAGGATATTGACCGGATGAAAGGTCCGATCGGAAAGTTCTTTCGCACCACCGGTGCCTGTGCCAGCCCATTTGACGCCTACTTATTGACACAAGGCATCAAGACCCTCGAGGTTCGAATGGATAAACATTGTTCCAATGCCGAACAAGTCGCTGGCTTTTTGAGCGGTCATGCCGCGG
>JBIIHS010000021.1:0-13269 GCA_044235515.1 Chitinophagaceae bacterium
GGGCGAGAGACAGCGACTCTCGATAGCCCGTGCGCTACTCAGAAAACCAAGGCTGTTGCTATTTGATGAGGCCACATCGGCACTGGACTCGCTCACCGAAGAAGAGATCACTCATACTATCCGCTCGGTTTCAAACGAAGGGCAGCAAATCACCATCTTGATCGCACACCGCTTATCGACCATCATGCATGCGGATCGCATTTATGTCCTGGAAAAAGGAGAGGTTACTGAAACAGGAGAACATGAGACCTTGTTAGCCGAGAAAGGGTTGTATTATGCCATGTGGCGTCAGCAGATCGGAGAAAGAAAAAATCCCCCTGCCCGATAAGGCAGAGGGACTCTTGCTGTCTGACCTGTTAGTAGAGCAGATTATTTTTTAGCCCGGGTAGGGAACATATACCCGATATTGAATCCAAGTACATTATTGCTCCATTCGGTATTAGCCTCATTTTTGAGGTTTGTAATGCCCTTCAAATAGTTAAGACTCAAAATCACACCGGATTTGGATTGATATCCGCCAGTGGCGATGACACCAAAATCAAAGCCCTTTACCTGGCCAGCCTCATTGCCAATAGTAATTTCTTCTCTGTCTCCCAAGTAAGCGTGATGCGCAGACAGGTTGAAGCCCAAGTTAGGGCCACCGCCGATAAACCAACCTCCTTTTGTGCGATACAAAACTTGTAATGGAATATCCATGGCGGCAAAACGATACTTATCTTTTTCTGTATTTACCCCCACCGCTACCCCTTTGCCCAGAAACAAAACCTGAGACTGAAAAGAAAGCTTAGCATTAATCTTGGTATCCCAAATAGCCCCGAATTGAAAGGAGCCCAAGGCTACTCCCTCTTCGTTGACTAAAGCATCGTTCGTTGTTACCGAACCGGAGGCCACTCCAGTCTTTAGACCAAAGCGCGTCTGAGCCGAAAGACTAAATCCGGCAAAAAACATAAAAACAATCAGCAGGCTAGTTTTCATAAAAATGATTTTAATAAAGTGAAGATAAAAATAAACCTGCAAGAAAAGCAATAAATAAATTCAATTACTTTTTACTACGAGTCGGCAGCATGTATCCAATGGCAAGTCCAATTACATTGTTTTGCCAATCGAAATTGGGGGCGTTTTGCAACTGGGTCAGTCCTTTGAGATAACTAACGCTAAGCACCACGCCTTTTTTGGACTGGTATCCACCCGAGGCCATCAAACCCAGGTCAAAACCTTTTACTTCGCCGACTTCCTTGCCAATAGCTATCTCTTGCTTTTCGCCCTCATGAATGTACTTAGCCGAAAGATTAAAGCCCAAATTAGGCCCTCCTCCAATAAACCACCCTGCCTTTGTTCTGTAGAGAAGTTGCAGAGGCACATCAATAGCGGCAAAACGATATTTATCCACATGATCATCATGATTAACAGCTGTTCCCTTTCCCAAAAAGAGAAGCTGTGACTGAAAAGATAAGGACGACGTCAAGCGAGTATCAACTATGGCACCAAACTGAAATGAGCTCAGATTCGATCCATCCTCGTTAATCTCGTCGTCATTGGTAGAGATCGAACCAAGCGCAATGCCGCTCTTAAGGCCAAAACGAGCTTGGGCAGATAGGTTTACCCCCGCAAAGAACAATAACATGATCAGCAAATTTGTTTTCATAAAATTGATTTAGTTATAAAAAAAATGTAGTGAACGCGAAGATACAAA
This sequence comes from Chitinophagaceae bacterium, assembly GCA_044235515.1. Classification (GTDB taxonomy): domain Bacteria; phylum Bacteroidota; class Bacteroidia; order Chitinophagales; family Chitinophagaceae; genus JJ008. The sequence goes on from JBIIHS010000021.1 coordinate 1,694, forward strand.
ATGAAACAATGTTGCAAATTTTACTGCAATCGAATGGGCATAAAAAGTTGAAGATCGCTGTGCCCAAGGTCAGGGCTATCCGCAGGACCTTTAATGCCCGTTTTGTGCATTAGCCTTACCTGAACACTACCAAGCGCAGTAGGACCCGTCTGCCAGGTAGAGCTTATACCAATGGGAAAACCGCTCTGGTCACGATCGGTCTTTGTAACCATCAACTGCACAGAAGCGGGGATAAAAAAAACTTCATGCGCACGACCTTGTGCCGCGATGGAGGGGGTAAGATCTTTCTCTACCCCATTAACGATATTAATAAAACGAATTTCGGTGGTATAGGTTTGTGTGGCGGCCAGCCTAATCGTATCGATGCGAGAGGGAGGAAGTCCGCCGTCTCCATCCGGATCTTCTGCAACAAATACGAGGTTAGTTGCCCCTGGTCGACTAAAGGTGAGCGTTACTTTATTGATAGCCTCATGCTCATTTTCATCATTGGCATCCGATGGCTTTTTACAAGCGGCAAACACCGAGCCAACTAGTAACAAGAGCACAAATGATCTTTTCATCCAACTCATAACTTCCATTTTAATTGTATTGAAAAATTTCGACCGATCTCATCATTGAAATACCGAAACCGGTTCATATAATCTCGATATCGCGTATTGAGTACATTTTGCAGGCCTACTGCTATTCCCAGACTTCGCTTTTTCCATTTCCAGTCGGTACCCATAGAAATATTGACCAAGCTATAGCCGGGTGGGGCCGCTACATAATCCATAAAATTAGCGGGCACCCTGGTCTGACGTAGTACCCGTAACAGAGAGGGGCTTATATAGGTATTTTGTAGTCGAGGTGTATTCAATAAATACGTCATCTGTGCCTCGAACCGATGAGCAGGCATTTGTTGTAACCAATCCTGTTGAGACAGGTCACGTGCCCAGAGCAAGGCCCCTTTGACGCCTCCTTTCCAGGAAGGGCTCCATTGATGTTCGATACGAAAATCGGCGCCATATAAGAACGCATCGATCTGTGTAAAGGTAAAGGTTGGATATGCCCCACGTAAGGTGAGCGTAGGAGGCAGCGAGGGAATCAGATTGATAAAGTCAACGATATAATTTCCATGAAGGGTCAGATCGACCGTCCAACTGCTGTCGTGCCGGTATTCCCATTGCAACAATTGCTTTACCGAACGCTCGGCCCGAAAAGTGGAATCTCCTTTTTCGAAACTAGCCGTACCATGATGAAGTCCGTTGACATATAATTCGTTGATCTGTGGTGCTCGCCAGGCTAAATTCGTGTTGGCCCGTAATAAACTCTTGGGGGTATATTGCCTTGAAACACTCACTGTTCCGGAAGGATTAAAGAATTGTCGAGTGCTACTGGTATTATTGCCGTTTCGACTTCTGAATACGGCTAAAGAACGATAATCAACACGCAGGGCACCCTCTACTTGATACAAACCCCATTGTGCACGCTCCCATGCATAGAGCCCGATATTAATATTTCGGAAGTTGGGTATAAAAAAACGACTACCGGACCAAACGTTTTGCTGATAAACTCCTTGCCATCCCATTGCACCACTTCGCGTATTGCTACGGGTGGTTTCTCGTAATAGATCGAGACTGGTGGTTCCGATACTCAGTGCTAATTCGGGTCTGTCCGTAATTAAGGCGCGGTCATATTCCTTTCGATTATTCTCTTGATGCGCTGCCACGAGTTGCCAACGATGCCCCTCGTTACCCGACCAAAACAATTTTAGTTTGGCCAGATAATGCGCTACTTGTTGATAGGGACGATCGATATGGTATGAGAAGCGGTCGATATTTTGTAAGGGCTTGTCACTGGCGATCGCATTTTGCAGATCGGTCAAGTTTCCAATATGCGAACCGGAAAATATCCCAAGGGTAGTGCTAAAGCCACTCAATAACAATTCAGCCCGATAACCAGCTTTGCGATACGTGGCCATCCCCGTAATGTTAAATTCCTTGAAACCGGTGTTGTTGAGCCAGTAAGTAGGAGTACGGCTATTGCCCGCTCTCTTATACGTTATGTTCGTGCGCCAACTCAAGGCGGGTGCAGAAGCCAAATTTTGTTCCAGTTGCAGATTGGTCACGTATTGTCTATTCGCTGAGAAATAGCCGGTATTCCAAACAGCACTGAATCGCTGATCGGTAGGAAGCGGGCGGGGTTCGATCAAGACCGCACCACCAATAGCATCCGATCCGTAACGAATGGCACCAGCGCCCTTGATCACCACAAATCGATCGGCCGCATAAGGATCGATCTCCGGGGCATGTTCACTTCCCCACTGCTGGCCTTCTAGCCGGACCCCATTATTGACCAAAATAATACGCTGGCTATGCAAGCCATGAATGACAGGTTTAAAAATAGTGCTTCCGGTCTGCAACACGGTTACACCGGTCATTCGCTTGAGCACTTCGCCCAGCGCCTGTCCTCGACTCTCGGCCAGATCCCTGGTGCTCAACATTTCTCGCACCTGTACTTCTTGCGACCGTGAGGCTGAAACGACTTGAACCGCTGACAATTGGTTGTAATGATGAGGAAGTGAAAAATTTTTAACCAGGTTTGCCTCGATTTTGACACGAAGGGAAATTGTATCACAGTCTGCATGCGTAATCAAAAAGGTATAGGTACCCGGACAGAGATTGTAGAAATGATAATGTCCCTCCGTATCGGTCTCTGTCGATCGCTCGATCTCTTTGATCAAAATCACAGCCTTATCAAGAGGGGCCTTCTCATCGGCATCAGCCACACTGCCCGAAAGGGTCAGCACACAAGGAGTAGTTTGACCCCATGCAGAGCGAACATCAAATGCAAAGAGCAGCATCAGAATACAAATCCAGTGGCCTACATTTTTTAGCAGCTCCTTGGCATTCCATTCATTCGTTATTATGGCTCTATTTGGCGAGATCATATTTGCAACAATATTGCAAATATAAGAAAGCGGGGTGAATCAGATAAAAATTTGTAGGCCCTGGCTCAGCTAGTACTACTTAGGGCCATGAATTTAACCATCCCTATCAGCGCTCCAGCCTAGCCATCCGTAGACCTTAGAAGCCTTTCTTTTATCCGAAATATTTTATATCTTGTTCGTACATGAAAAGAGCGGCTCTACTTTACGTTCTGTGCCTAATGATACTGGCAGCTTGCTCTAAGCAAGACAGCACAAACCGTTGCGCCGGCACCACCTACGATATCCAATTCACAAAGAATCCGGCCATTGGGGGCGTCAATAATGGGAGTATATCCGTTTTTTATCCGCGTGGCGATACCCTTCGCTACCAATTGAACAACGGTGCCCCCCAATCCAATCCAAACTTTACCGGGTTGGCCCCGGGTAAGTATGTGATCTGGGTGATTAACCAAAAAGGTTGCTCCGATACGATCAGCACGGTCATCGAGGCCTATGGACCAAAATTTGCTGCCGTAAAACAACTGATCGGTGGGTACTGTGGCCCCTGTCATCTGAACGGGGGAGCCAGCGGCGGAAAAAATTTAGATGCAGATACCTCAATCGTCTCCAGTTGGGACCGTATCCGGATACGGAGTGTCAATGGCAGCCCCACCTTTATGCCACAAAACGGACAGCTAACGACTATCGATAAACAAAAGATCACTGATTGGGTCAATGCGGGTCACCGCATAAGTGATTGATTTCACTGCTGATCTATCCGACGATAAAAATAACCACCCCTAAAGACATCCTTCAGACCCTTCAAGAGGTCGTTGGTACCCAGTCTAACGCACTTTCATCATGGCGCGCACTTGCTGTGCAATTCCATTTTGTAAACGAGCATAGTAAATACCAGGAGGTAATCCCTCACTATCAAAGTCGATGCGGTGGGTACCAGCTACCAACTCTTTATTGGCCAGTACAGTGATGAGTCTTCCCAACGTATCGAAAACCTGCAATAAGGTATGTCCTCCCTCTGACGTAAACTGAATAGTGGTACGCGACGTAAAGGGATTGGGGAAATTAGTAATGGCTAGATCCAACGAGGGACGAGGCGGCGGTGTTACTCCACTGCAAGCCCCCTGCTTAATCAGCGGAAGGGTTTGCAACTGGCTATTGATATTGGGCGGAAATAATGATTGCACAACGGACTTATCCAAGCAAAACCACTTTTCGAGTATCGTTCCATAGATACTTCTAAAATCGTATTGCATAGGCAAATTATCATTGACGGTAGCAGAGGCTGGTAAGGTGGGATTGACGCCAAGCATACCCGGATCGACCTGACTACCGAACAAGAAAAGAGGAGCGGCTGCACCATGATCGGTACCCACACTCGAGTTAGAGCGAACACGACGACCGAATTCGCTAAAGGTCATCCCAAGCACCCTGTCTTCGATGGACAAGAACTTCAGGTCGTCCTGAAAGGCCTTGATGGCAGCGGAGACACGACCCAATAAAGTGGCGTGCGTACCGGTGACCTTATCCGCATTTACTTGAACCGAGTGGGTATCGAAGCCCCCGAAACTCACCATGTACACTCGGGTCTTGAGCCCTCCCTTGATCAAACGAGCCACTATTTTTAATTGATCCGCCAACGAATTGCCGGTAGGATATGGAACCTGTGTCGTAACAGCATTGGCCGCATTACGAATAACAGAAGCATATCCTTGCGTCTGTTGATTGATCTGCCGGATATAGGTCAGCTCTTTTCCTGCACGAGTACTGGGAGCATAATCGGTGGCACCGGATAATAGATTATAAAAAGAAGAGGGATTGGTAATACTCATCCCCATATTGCGTGTGGGACCTTGCAGGGTTAAAGAAGTTGTACTTCCGATCTGGATCGCCAAGGGATCGGGCATGTCGGCAGTGGGATAGCCATCGGGATAGCCGGGATATTCATAATCCAGATAACGGCCGGCCCATCCACTATATACCTCTTGGTTACTGTTGGAACCACTCATCCAAATATCGGTGGCCCTGAAATGAGAGAAATTGGGTTGCGGATAACCGACGGACTGAACCACTTTGGCCTTTCCTTCGGCAAACAAAGATTGTAAGCCTGTCATGGCCGGATGCAAACCCGTGCCGGTTACACCTGCTATAGAAAGCACCGAGGATTCGGGAATGGCCACATTACTACGTGCATTGAAATAGCGGGAATAATCAGCCACAGGGATCACCGTGTTCAACCCATCATTTCCTCCTGCGAGTTGAATGATCACGAGTACATGATCAGTAAGAGTATCCCCTTTCATGAGTGCCTGTACCAGCGACGATTCCATAGTAAAGGCATTCACGGAATATCCATTGATCAACTCCGGTAAGAGTGCGGCCATGGGGACGGCTCCGGATAGAAAATCTCTTCTTTGCATATCAGATCAACTGGTATTCGGATAATTTAAAAAGATATTGAAACAGCGATCGCAACCGGGTGTTCACAATATTGAAATTCGCCGTGGTAGGATTGGATTCGTAGGCCATCCAAGCGTTGGTCCAATAGTAATCCCATTGCTGACCGGTCAGTAATAACTGAGTCTTGATCTGTGTCTTGGTAATATCACTCAGCGTATTTTGAAATAAAAACGCAATGGCCCCATTGATCAGATCCGTAGGGTTGCCCGGGTTATACAGGGTGCGCGCCCACTCCACACAATTGAACTGTACACGCACGTTATTGCGGATATACCCGGTAGCGATCATCGTATCGGTGTATTGATTGCGCTTGGGTAAGGTATCGGACGTGATCCAGAGTTCATGAAAACTCGGTTCTTGGTAATAGGCCGGCAGCCCCGACACATTAGGAGGATCATACAAATTCTGCCCCAGATTGCTCATCCAAGAATAGAATGTATTCCACAGACCATAGTTAGTATCCCAGTCGCTGGCCGGAGCAAAGGTTACGTTCATTTCACGTAGAGAGCCAATGACGAGGTCGGCAGGAGTTTTAATATAACATCCTCGATTCATCTGATCGTAAAAATGTTCGCTTTTGAATAGCGCCGTCAGCATGGGTTTGATCTCGTAGCCGCTATCTCGGAAAATATCTGCCAAAGGTGTAATCACATTTTGCTCGGTAGCGGCATCGATGGTGTAATACACAAACCAGCGATAGACCTTTCGGGCAATGAACTTGGCCACTTCGCGCTGAGCGAATAACATAGCCATCAGATCACTGATCTCCAAGGCACCGGCCGTTGCGGTTGTGCGACCCGTAATCACCGTATTATTGAAAAAACTCGAAAAGGTTTTATTGACCGTACTATGCCGAGAAATAGTAAAGACCGGCTGATAGGTAGAAAAATTGATGGTCCAACCCGTAAGCACCTTGGCGGCCTCTTTAACATCGGTCTCTGTGTATTTTGAATCGGGGCCTTTCCCCAATGTAAATAACTCGAATAACTCGCGAGCGTAATTCTCATCGGGAGCATTTGCATTATTCAGATAGCCGTTCAGGTAACGCAACATGGATACGTCAGTAGTGATAGCGCTGACCAGCGACCTGAAATTACCCAAAGCGAACTGACGAATCAGCTGGTGCTGCGTATAGACCCAATTTCCATACCCAATTTCGGCGGCCTCGTTTCCAAAATGATCTGACCAGAACATGATCATCTTTTCCATCACGCTGCGGTCTTGATTGATCATATTCCCTGTCAGCCATTTTTTGAGAGAGGACCTTCGAAGGGACTGCACCGTACCATCATTATTGATATCATTGACCCAAGTGGTTCCCTGTGCAATATTGGCATCGGGGTTCACACCGGGAGTAGCCACAATATTATATTCCTTAACAGGGGGCGTAGGGGCCGCCGCCGTTGGATTAAGTAGTTCATCGACCACCTGGTTCATCGAGCGCCCGGTAAAATAACTGAGATCTGATCGCTTGACTCCGAACAGGGTACGGCGTAGCAAATGCACTAATTCGTCTTCTGTCCAAGGTCCAGTATAGGGGGCCAGACCAGACTGTGTTCGGTAGGGAGCTGTTGAAGAGAAGGTCTCAGCGGCATTCATATGTAAAAGGTATATAAAAAAATAAACATATAGGCAAGAGCCCCAAAAAAAATAATAAAATACCCTTATTCATGACTTCGTAAAAGCCATGCTACCCAGGAAAAGGCTGTTGGCACTTTTCCATCCTGCCTAATTACAATTGAAATCAGCTGATTCTTTCAATGATCCCAGCGATACCCTGACCACCACCCACACAGGCCGTGATCATCCCGTATTTCTTATTAAGTCGTTGAAGGTCATTGATATTTTGGATAGTCAGCTTGCAACCCGTGCATCCCAAGGGATGTCCCAGGGCGATCGCCCCCCCATTAATATTAACTTTTTGCGGATCTAGTCCGGCCTCTTGAATCACGGCCAGGGCCTGCGAGGCAAAGGCCTCGTTCAGTTCGATCAGATCGATCTGGTCCAGGCGTAACCCCGCCCGCTGCAAGGCCTTGGGAATGGCATTGACGGGGCCAATTCCCATAATACGAGGATCGACACCGGCCACCGCTACACTCACTAAGCGGGCCACAGGGCTAAGACCAAGTTCCTTGATCTTGCTTTCGCTCATCACGATCACGAAAGCAGCCCCATCTGAGGTTTGTGAGGAATTACCTGCTGTAATAACACCCTTTGCAGCAAACGCAGGTTTTAATTTCGCTAGTGCCTGCAGCGACGTATCAGCTCTTGGTCCTTCATCGGTATCGACCGTAAACGTTCTTTGCTTTTTCTTTCCACTTTCATCCAAATAAGTTTCTTGAATGTTGATGGGTAAAATACCTTTCTTAAAATGACCGGCCTCAATGGCCGCGATCGCTTTTTGGTGAGAATAAAAAGAAAATTCATCTTGGGCATCTCGACCGATCTTGTAATCGTTTGCAACGGCTTCTGCTGTTAATCCCATGTTGAGATAATAGTCGGGGCTCTCCGAGGCGATCGAATAGGCAGGCGCAGTTTTCCAACCCGCAGCGGGCACTAAACTCATACTCTCCGTTCCCCCGGCCACAATACAATCTGCCTGCCCTGCTCGGATCTTAGCTGTAGCCATACCAATGGCTTCCAAACCAGAAGCGCAATAACGATTGATCGTAACGCCTGGTGCAGCAATGCCCAACGATCGAGCAGCAATGATACGAGCTACCTGCAATCCTTGCTCGGCCTCGGGTACGGCATTGCCCACGATCACATCATCAACCTGATCGGCCGCAAGTTGCGGAACGGTTGCCATCAATCCCTTGATCAGATCAATGGCAAGATCATCGGGTCTGGTAAATCTGAATCCTCCTTTTTTCGCTTTCGTAACAGCGGTTCGATATCCTGCGACAATGTAGGCCTCTTGCATAAAATTGAGTTGAGTGATAGAAAGTTGTTTATGCAACTTTCCGATATCAAAATTACAACCGCGCTGCTACCCTGCCAAAAGCAACAAGACATTCGCCATGATCTTGAAGTATATTTGCCACCACCATGTACAAGCTGCTGCGTCAACTACTTTTCTTGCTACCACCAGAACAAGCACACCAGCTATCGATGTTCTTTTTGAGACTCGCTTGCAGTACGTCTCCGTCTCGTCGACTGATCCGCAAGTTCTTCGATCCCGGTTCACAACAGCCTATACAACTCGGTGGGCTGCTCTTTAAAAATCGGGTCGGACTGGCCGCCGGTTTCGATAAGAATGCCATTCACTTACGCGAACTAAGTTGTCTGGGTTTTGGTCATGTGGAGATTGGAACCGTTACTCCGCAGCCGCAACGTGGTAACGAAAGACCCAGATTATTTCGCCTGCCCCAAGACAAGGCCCTTATCAACCGAATGGGCTTTAATAACGATGGCGTGGTCACCATTGCCCGCAGACTCAAAGAATGGAGAGAGCAGGGCCAAAAAAAAAGTGATGGTCACCCCCCGCTGATCATTGGCGGTAATATTGGGAAAAATAAAGTAACCTCCAATGAAGAAGCCTGGAGAGACTATGAATTTTGTTTTGAACGCTTGCATCCCTGGGTCGATTATTTTGTGGTCAATGTCAGCTCTCCCAATACCCCTGGATTACGGGCCTTGCAAGAGAAAGAATCCCTGAAAAAAATTCTCACGCTCTTACAACAACGCAACAACGAAAAAAAGATCCAGCGTCCCCTACTGCTGAAAATTGCCCCCGACCTTTCGTCGGCACAGGTAGATGATGTGATCGCGCTGGCACTCGAGATCAAACTAGACGGATTGGTGGTTAGTAACACCACCGTCGAAAGAAGCGGACTCTCCACCGAAGCTAACCGGGTAAGTCGTATAGGGGCCGGTGGGCTGAGCGGCGCTCCCCTGCGTAAAAAAAATACGGAGCTGCTTCGCTACATCACGGAACGCACAGGAGGATCCATTCCGCTGATCGCATCAGGCGGAATTTTTACGGCAGCGGATGCCCTTGAAAAAACAAAGGCCGGGGCCACGCTCGTCCAAGTGTGGACAGGTTTTATTTACGAGGGACCTGTTATTGCAAAAAATATTGGCAAAGCGTTTTGAGATCATCGCTATTGAGCCCACCGCATGCGCTTCTTAAACGAGTAAAGTAAAAAAAGATTTTTTTAGGAGGGGCCATTACCCTGGCAGAGAAGTGTTACCGCTACCATAGCAGCGGTCTCAGTTCGAAGCCGATTCTCTCCCAAACTCACCGTTGTAAATCCTTGTTGAATGGCCTGCGCATGCTCCGCCTCGGTAAAATCACCCTCCGGCCCAATACAAATTAGTGTCGATCCCATGGGCCTATTCCAATTGGCCAAGGGCATTTTATCGACAGGGCCACAATAAGCGATACAATGATTCGATCCCCATTTTTTAAGTTCTTCGAGTTGCGAAAAGGAATGGGGCTTATCTAAAACCGGCAACCAAGATTGTTGGCTTTGCAACATAGCACTGATCAAGACCGCCTGCATTCGCTCGGTTCGAAGACTCTCTTTTTCGGTGCGTTGACAGATAAGTGGTATTATGCGGCTAACACCCAGCTCGGTAACCTTTTCGAGCAACCACTCCAACCGACTTGTATTTTTTAAGAGCGAAACAGCCAAGACTACTGGAGACTTAACAGGAGCTATATAATGCTCCGATTCTACTTGAACTTGACAGGCTTTTCGATGATGGTCGGTGATTCGGCCTTGCAGTTTTCTACCTAATCCGTCGGTTAACATAACTCGATCTCCGGCTTGTAAACGAAGCACCTGAATAGCATGCTTGCTATTGCTCTCGTCCAACACCACGTGCTGTTGACCGGGCTGATAAGAGGATATATAAAAGAAGGGAACAGACATGATCAGGCAGGCATATCGTCTTCGGGGTCAATATCATTCATGCGGCTTCCGGTTTGAACAAATACTCTTGCCCCACCTTGCCCATCGACATCACGAACAGGTTTCCAATTCGGATTAAGTCCGGTCATACCGATACTGCCGTCCTCATCGGTAAACTTCTGAATATTAAGCATGGCACGGAGCTTGATGGTCTCCAACGATCCATTACGGTGCTTGGCGATCCGTACAATGGTCTCTCCACGATTATTCTCACCCATTTCCGTAGTGGTAACATCGTAGTACTCGGGACGATAAAGGAACATGACCAGATCGGCGTCTTGCTCAATAGCACCCGACTCACGAAGATCACTGAGCTGGGGCATCTTGGATCCATCCTTACCGGCACCGCGCGTTTCGACCGCACGGCTAAGTTGTGAAAGCGCAATAATAGGGATACTCAACTCTTTGGCCAAGGCCTTTAGATTTCGAGAGATATTACTGATCTCTTGTTCGCGATTGCTGTTTCGGTTCTCGCCGGTACCACTCATCAACTGCAAATAATCGATGATGACCATACCGATATTGTGTTTATTTTTTAGCCGGCGACATTTGGCACGAAGTTCAAAGATGTTGAGTGCGGGCGTATCATCGATATAGAGTGGAGCCTGGGCCAAACGCTGCACCCCTCGAGCATACAATTGTTTCATCTCGTGCTCTTCCATCTTTCCGCGACTGATCTTCTCTAACCAGATCTCGCTTTCGGCCGCGAGAATACGTTGCACCAATTGTGCCGCACTCATCTCCAGCGAAAAGAAAGCCACTGGGGTAGACTTTGCCGGATGCATAACGGCATTGCGCGCCAAATTAAGTGCAAAGGCGGTCTTACCTACCGCAGGACGAGCGGCCAAAATGATCAGGTCGGTTCGTTGCCAACCATATGTAACACGATCCACAGAGGCAAACCCGCTCGGCACACCTGTGATATCCTCGTTCTTATTGCGCAGGTCCTCAATACGCTTGATCGTATTGACCAACACCGAATCGATGGTCTCAAAATTCTTACGCAAGTTATTGTTCGTGATCTCGAATAATTTAGTCTCGGCATCGTCTAGCAGATCGAACACATCGGTAGAGTCCTCATAGGCATCCCCGATGATCTCTCCACTGACCCGTATCAGTTCGCGTTGAATGAATTTTTGTAAAATGATACGAGCATGGGCCTCGATATTGGCAGCCGATACAACCGCGTTGGTGAGTTTGGTCAGATAATAGGGACCCCCGATCAGATCTAACTCTTCTTTAAAGCGAAGCTCTTCCGTAACGGTCAAAATATC
>JBIIHS010000156.1:0-4153 GCA_044235515.1 Chitinophagaceae bacterium
AGTTGGATCATACGAGCCTACATCGAATCGCAGCAGATTGTCCTGCAACCGATATCGACAATTAATTTCTTTGCGTCCGGCTTGTGAAGGCTGGTAGGTAAAGGGAGAGGATTCTCGAAATGATCCGAGCGAAGTACGTAGTACTAATTCGCGGTTTTGCACCGCCATCTCATCTACTCCCTGATAGCGAAGGACTATATCGGTAGGGTCTCCGCCGGGCCGCACGATCAGATCGTACTTTAAGGTCCCGGCATCACTATAATACCGAAGATCGATGCTAGGATAAATGTCTTTGATGGTGACGACTTGGTAGATCGAGCAGGAAGTAGCCCAGCGAGAGGGATTATTTCCTACAAAATAATTTTCGTACGAAGGCAACGGACTCTCTCCTTGGATCTGCGTAATAGCATGTTCCCTCTTTTTTATATCCACAAAGTCGACATTCCAGGCATGGGCCCGAATAAAAAAACCGCTTGTGTCGCCATGCTTCAGTTTTTGCATCTTAGCCAAATCACTAGGATTTTGTTGCAAAATCGTGAAGCCCCGCTCACGAATAAAAAAATACCCATTGTTGACCTGTCCACGGTAGTTAACCTGCTGGTCCCACTGGCCTTTGTTCTGCACGAACTCGATAGCCCCTTGTGCAGAGACTACGAGCGAGCCGAAGATCCAAACCAATAAGAATGATAGCTTTTTCAACCGCCAGATTTCAATTAAGGTAACAAAAATCCCTCGTGGGGAGTTCGAAAGAACTGTTAAGAGTGCAGAAATATCTCCCATTTGACAGCGAGCTGACAAATGGGTTTAACATATAACGCCGTAGGGCTCAGGATATTTTGCTCCAGGTCAGTATCGCCTTTCGTAGATTTACGAATTCGCGTAGCCGAGCATGGCGGGGGCTTTCCAATCCAGGGTCAGACTCCAGAAGTTGTGCCGCTTTTTCGCGGGCTACTTCGAGTAAACTTCGGTCGGCCACCAAAGAGGCTAGTTTAAAGGCCAGGGCCCCACTTTGCCGGGTACCCTCAATCTCTCCCGGGCCTCGCAGCGCCAGATCTTTCTCTGCGATCTCAAAACCATTACCCGTTTGGGTCATTATCTTCAGTCGCTCACGGGCATCGGCCCCCAGTTTGGGGCCTGTCAACAGTACACAATAGCTTTTCTCTGAACCGCGCCCCACTCTTCCGCGTAGCTGATGCAATTGAGAAAGCCCGAATTTCTCAGCGCTTTCGATCACCATCACAGACGCGTTGGGCACATTTACCCCCACCTCGATAACGGTGGTAGCGACCATGATCTGTGTATCGCCTTCGACAAACCGTTTCATATTGATCTCTTTTTGATCGGCCGGCTGTCGCCCGTGCACCATACTGATATGGTAACGGGGCTCAGGAAAAAAGGCCTTGACCTCTTCATACCCCTTCATCAAGTTCTCATAATCGAGCGTGGCACTTTCTTCGATCAAGGGATAAATAAAATAGATCTGCCGTCCCGTGGCGATCTCACTTTTAATAAAGTCCATTACCCGGCTGCGATCTTTTTCGAATCGGTGTACCGTTTTGATCGGCTGGCGACCCGGTGGCAACTCGTCGATAATACTATAATCCAGATCTCCATAAGCGGTCATGGCGAGTGTACGGGGTATGGGCGTTGCCGTCATCACCAGCATATGCGGCGGCACCACAGACTTCTTCCAAAGTTGGGCCCGCTGCGCTACTCCAAAGCGATGTTGCTCATCGATGATGACGAGTCCCAGTTTTTTAAACGTAACACTGTCTTCGATCAAGGCGTGCGTGCCGATTAACAAGGATAAGGATCCTTCTTCCAATTGATTCAGCAATTGCTTTCGCTCCCGGGCGCGGGTCGAACCGGTCAACAATCCTACTGACAAGCCCAGCTTTTGCAACAGGGCACTTACCGAGGCAAAATGCTGTTGACAGAGAATTTCGGTAGGTGCCATCAAGCAGGCCTGGTAACCATTATCAATGGCCAATAACATACAGAGTACGGCCACAATGGTCTTTCCACTTCCCACATCACCTTGTAATAGTCTGTTCATCTGCTTCCCATTGGCTGTATCGGCCCTTATTTCCTTGATGACTCGTTTTTGCGCCCCGGTCAGCTCGAACGGGAGATGATGTTTATACAGATCATTAAAATACTGCCCTACTTTCTCAAAGATGACCCCTTCCGAGAACCGATGGCGCTGCCATCGGACCAGCTGCATCCGGAGTTGTGCCACCAATAACTCCTCGAATTTTAATCGCAATAAGGCTTGCTGATAATGTTCTGTTGTTTCAGGAAAATGAATTTGTCGAAGCGCCTCGCTACGCACCATCAGTGTCATGGGCTTTAACGCGTCGAGTGGTAAGGGCTCGGGAAGGTCGCTGTCTTTGAGTTGCGCGAACAAAGCTTGTGTTAAGCGACCGAGCGCTCTTCCACCCAGTCCCTTTGACTTTAGTTTTTCCGTGGTGGAATAGACTGGCTCCAGGAATTTTTTTTCAAGTGTTTGCTCCGGTTCGATCTTTTCGATCTCGGGATGTACCAATTGAGGACGTCCATTAAAGAAACTCAGTCTTCCATACACCAGATAAGAACAACCCGTTTGAATTATTTTTTGTACCCAGTTGATCCCTTGAAACCAAGCTAATTCAATAGTACCAGTACGATCTTTGAAGGATACCAATAATCTTTTTCCAGCCCGCTGCCCTACTACCTCCTGGTGTAGGACAACCCCCGCCAATTGCACGAACTCTATATCAGGACCTAGTGAATCGATCGAATTAATGCGCGTGCGATCGATATGCCGGTAGGGATAATACTCCAACAGATCACCGAAGGTAAAAATGCTTAGCTCCTTTTTAAGCAGTTCGGCACGCAGCGGCCCCACTCCCTTTAGGTATTCGATAGGATAACTTAATATAGAAGCCGAAGGTGCGATAACAAAAAAATTACTTGCCGATACAAAACTTACTAAAGATAAAATCAAGTTGATCCTCGTTGGTGATCTCTCCTGTAATTTCTCCGAGGTAATGTAGACAGCGCCGTACTTCGAGCGCCAGCAGGTCGCCAGGTAATGATTCTCTCAACCCCCTCTGGGCGTCAAGCAAGGCTTTATGTACTTCTTGCAAGGCCTGAAAATGACGAACATTAGTGACGATAGTATGCTCTGTATCGAATTGTCCCTTGAGCACATGGGCCACCATGGCCTGGGTCAATTGATCGAGATCTTGCCGGGTCTTAGCGGCTATAGAAATGATATTCCCCAACTCGGGTAAAAATGCCATGGAGGAAGCCGCTGGTACCAGATCGCTCTTATTGGCCACCAGTAAAAAATTCAAGGACGCAGCTTCAGCTTGTTTTTTCCAGGCGATCACTTCATCTACTGGCTCCGTACTATCGAATACATATAAAACTAAATCGGCCGAGCGCATTTTTTCAAGACTACGCTCCATCCCTGCCGCTTCGATCCGATCAGTAGTTTGATCTCGCAAACCAGCCGTATCGATCAGCCGAAATAAGATACCCTCAATGTTTAGCACTTCCTCTATCGTATCGCGCGTGGTGCCGGGAATATCGCTGACCAGTGCACGACTTTCGTTGAGTAAGCTATTCAGCAAGGTAGACTTTCCGGCATTGGGCTTTCCAATGATAGCTACCGATACCCCATTACGAATGGCATTGCCCAGTTGAAAAGAACGTAGCAACGAAAAGGTCGATCGTTCCAGCTGCTCCAAGAGAGCAGTCAATTTTGCCCTATCGGCAAACTCAACATCCTCCTGCGAAAAATCAAGCTCCAGTTCAAGTAAGGCCGAAAACTGTAAGAGTTGTTCGCGCAGTAGCATCAGCTCTGCTGAAAAACCTCCTTTTAACCCTTGCAGAGCAGTTCGCTGTGCGGCGCGCGTACCCGAAGCGATCAGATCGGCTACAGCCTCGGCTTGTGTCAGGTCTAGTTTTCCTTTTAAAAAAGCACGCTGTGTAAACTCTCCAGGGCGAGCCAACCGTGCTCCTTCAGCCAGGCAAGCCGCCACGATCTCTTGTAACACAAAGGGTGAGCCATGACAACTGAATTCCACCACATCTTCTCCTGTATACGATCTTGGATTTTTATAGATAGCGACCACCACCTCGTCAAGCGATCGCCCTTGCTGGGTCA
>JBIIHS010000245.1:0-4126 GCA_044235515.1 Chitinophagaceae bacterium
GATTCCTGCCAACTCCTGGGTCGTCCACCCGCAAAATGCGGACTATTCCTATGCTTACCTGGCCAATGTGGCACAGGGATATCATACTTTAAGTTCCGACTCAGGTTTTAACGCGATGGCCTATGGGTATGCCAATGCCGAATCGTATGGATATTCTGCCGGTGCCAATGTAAAAGATCTGTATCAATTTATTTCTATTGAGAATCCCAATGCCTCGGTTAATTTTCCGGCCACTTGTATTGCCTCGCCGTTCTATTTTTCGATGACCTTTCCTTATCAACCCACTTCTATTACCTGGAATTTTGGTACGGCTCTCAATGGACAAGGATTAGCCAATGTTTCCATACCCAACCCTACACCCAGCTCTACTACAACCGTAAATGGCCGCCTCTTGTATGTATATCGTCTTCCAACACAATACACGATCAATACAGCAGGCATCTATCCCATAAAAGTATTGGCTACTAATCCTACTCCGGATGGCTGTGGTGGAGAGCAAGAGATCAATTTTGATCTGGAGGTCTTAGCAAGGCCCACGGCTAATTTTACTTTTTCCGGAACCTGCTTAGGTAACTCTACCCAATTTACCGATGCCTCAAATACCGGAGTGCGTCCTATTACTAGTGTTATTTGGAATTTTGGAGATAACAACACTAGCACTACTTCGAATCCAACGTATACGTACGCGGCAGCGGGAACATACAGCGCAACTTATTCGCTGATCACCGATATTGGATGTCGCTCCGATACGATCACTAAGCTGGTCACGATCAATACACTTCCAACCGGTACCTTGTCGGGTACCGCCACTACCTGTATCAATGCACCTGAGCCTACCATCACCTTTACCGGTTTGCAGGGAACAGCTCCTTATGTTTTTAGCTACAATATCAACGGCGGTGCAACGCTAACGGCTACTACCTTAAGTACTACCAATACCACAACCATCACCGCACCGACAAATACCCTGGGTGTTTTTCAATATAATCTCATTAGGGTAGGAGAGTCCAGTGCTGGTCAATGTAATCAGACCCAGAGTGGCTCGATCACCATTACGATCAATACTAATCCTACCGCACAGATAACGGGGAATGTGGATGTATGTAAAAATGCCCCCTCACCCAACATAACCTTTACCGGTGCCGATGGAAATGCACCTTATACATTCACTTATAATATCAATGGGGGAGCTCCTCAAACTATTTCATCCACGGGGACTTCTTCGTCTGTAGACTTGCCTGTTCCGACTTCTACGGTGGGAGCCTTTGTATATAATCTTACCGGGGTGGTCGATGTCAATAATACCGTGTGTAGTGGATCGCCCACAGGATCGGTAACGGTAAATGTAAACGCATTGCCAACGGCTACTATTGCTGGCACAACCGGGATTTGCTTGAATGCCACTCCACCTTTGGTCACCTTTACGGGTGCTGGTACGTCTGCTCCTTATACATTCTTTTATTCTATCAATGGTGGTGGCACTTTGAGTGTAACTACCACGAGTGGAAACAGTGCGACTGTATCGGTACCTACAGGTACCGCTGGCACTTATACGTATACATTGCTGAGCGTAACCGATGGAAGCGCCACTACTTGTTCACAACCCCAAACTGGAAATGCTTCTATAACTGTTTGGCCCCTTCCACAGGCTGCTTATTTGACCAGCACACCGGTTTGTCAGGCGGGTACGATCAGTTTTACAGATCAGTCGGTCGCAAATGTGGGTACCATAACAGGCTGGTCCTGGAATTTTGGAGATCCAGTCAGTGGGGGACAGAATAGTTCTTCTTTACAAAATCCTCTTCACTATTTTGCTACTCCGGGCACGTACACCCTTACTTTAGTGGTCACCACCAGCAATGGTTGCGTTAGTATAAATTCGGTGGCTCCTTTGACAGTTCATCCAAAGCCGCGTGCGGGTTTTATTATTCCCGAAGTTTGCTTGAGTGATACCTATGCTCAATACACTGATACCAGCTCGGTAACAGCACCCTCTACGATTACAGCCTGGTCTTGGAATTTTGGTAATCCCAATGCTACATCTCCTGGCAATCCCAACACCTCTACGCTGCAAAACCCACAGCATAGTTATACGGCAGTGGGCACGTATACAGTAACATTGGTTACGACTAGTAACCAGGGATGCGTCGATACGATACGACAGCAACTCACTGTGAATGGTAGTTTCCCTGTCGCTAATTTTTCTGTTAATAATCCTTCGACCCTTTGCGCAAATGATTCCGTTCGCATAACCAACAACTCTACGGTGTTGCCTGGCGTCATAACCAAGGTGGAGATCTGGTGGGATAATATTGGAGCTCCCAGCAGTGTATTTACCGATGACAATCCCTTCTTTGGCAAGGTCTACAGTTACCGTTATCCTAATTTCCAATCGCCAC
This sequence comes from Chitinophagaceae bacterium, assembly GCA_044235515.1. Lineage (GTDB taxonomy): Bacteria > Bacteroidota > Bacteroidia > Chitinophagales > Chitinophagaceae > JJ008. Next base: position 2,400 of record JBIIHS010000245.1, read on the forward strand.
TTACTAAAACCTACCAGATCAAGTTTCGAGCCTATTCGGGTGGCGTTTGTATGCGTGAGGTAACGCAAAACATTACGGTAAACGCGGCTCCAAAGGTTCAATTCAATGCTATCCCTTCTATTTGCTTCGATGCTCCTTCTTATCAAATTACGCAAGCTTCAGAAATAGGAGGAGTGCCCGGAACGGGTATTTTCTCCGGAAATGGGGTAACGGCCGCGGGTGTATTTAACCCTTCTGCAGTAGGAGCGGGTACTTACAGCATCTCCTATTTATTTACGTCCACAACAGGGGCCTGCAAAGACAGTCTTACGCGAAGCATAAAAGTTTGGCAGCGGGCTATCGCAGATTTTACGGTAACATCAGATCCGTTTTGCGAAAGACAACCCATTACTTTCACCTCTACCTCGACTTCAGCGGAAGGTACTCTAACTGGTTGGAGATGGGACTTTGCTGACGGTGCCGGGATCATCAGCACTACCTCTGCAGGTCCGTTAACGCGCACCTTTGCTACCTACGGCACCTACAATGTAAAACTGAATGTGATCACCAGTAACAACTGCGTGAGTGCCGATAAGATCATTCCTGTAATAGTAAAGCCCCTCGCAAGGCCTAACTTCAGCTTCCCAGCCATTAGTTGTCTGCCCAACGCCAACGTACAATTCACGAATTTATCTACTGTGCCGAACGCCGCCCCCAACACGCTTTCTTATGTGTGGGATTTTGGAGATCCGGCCAGTGGAATTGTCAATACTTCCACGGCGGTCGATCCGGCACACGTTTACGTAAATATGGGGCCCTATTCTGTTAAGCTAACCGCCACTACAGCCGATGGGTGCATACAGGATACTACGATTATTCTAAACACTCTTCATCCCCAACCCATCGCCTCTTTTACTACCGATGTCATTGATGTTTGTATCGGAGCTCCTTTCTTATTTACCAGCACCAGTAATCCTGCTGATGGCACCATTCAGTCTTACAGTTGGGATCTGGCCGATGGATCTACCCGCACGCTCAATAGTTTCTCCTATACCTATGCAGACACAGGTACGTATGTAGTAAGCCATTTTATCATCAATAGTTTTGGCTGTAAGAGCACGATCGCTACCAAGACCATTTATGTAAATGGCTATCCCGATGCCGATGCCGGTCCTGATAAGTTGATGTTGGAAGGAGGACAAGTACAGTTTACGCCTCCCAATAATTATCCGATGCCGGTTACCTTCGCCTGGACACCGATCACCTACCTTGACGATCCCACCCGGATCGATCCCATTGCCCGTCCTCCCGATGATATAACGTATTTGTTGACCGTTACCAGCAATAAAGGATGTAGTGATACCAGCAGTGTATTTGTGAAGGTCCTGAAAGATCCTCCCGTTCCCAATATCTTTTCTCCTAATGGTGATGGGGTACACGATACCTGGATTATTCCGTATTTGGATAGTTATCCAGGTTGTACCGTAGAAGTCGTTAATCGCTATGGCAATATTGTTTTTCGTTCTGTGGGGTATCCCACTCCCTGGGATGGTAAGGTAAAAGGAAAGGATGTACCGGTGGGCACCTATTATTATGTGATCGATCCAAAGAATGGACGAAAACGAAAAGCTGGTTATGTCGATATTATACGTTAATGCATGAAGAGCGCTTTTGCAAATAGAGTATTCTTGCTGTTGTCGGTAGCCTTTTGGCTCTTCCACAGTAGCTTGTCGCTCCATGGACAGCAA
>JBIIHS010000022.1:0-13148 GCA_044235515.1 Chitinophagaceae bacterium
ATTTATCGACCGTAATCTTTCCTTTCTCTGTCTTGATGCCTAACTCTTCGAGACCGATGCCCTCTATGTTCGCTGCTACACCTACGGCACTCAGTAGAATATCGGCTTCGAGAAGGGTCTCTCCGGTCGCTGATTTGACCGTGGCTTTTACACCTGGTCCGCTGGTGTCTACTTTGGTTACCTCGCTTCCGGTCAAGATCTGTACACCGGCTTTTTTGTATTGTTTCTCGAGCTCTTTTGAGATATCCTCATCCTCAACGGGTACGATTCGGTTTAGATATTCTACGATGGTCACCTTTGTTCCCATGCTATTGTAGAAGTAGGCAAATTCCACGCCAATGGCACCGCTACCTACGATGATCATCGATTTGGGTTGCTGCGGCAATACCATTGCTTCGCGGTACCCGATTATCTTTTTACCATCGATGGGCATGGCGGGCAATTGACGGCTGCGACCTCCAGTGGCGATGATAATATGCTTTCCTTCTACGATCTGTTTTTTTCCATCTTTGTCGGAGACTTCCAGTTTACCCTTGGCAACTAGTTTTCCAAATCCCATCACCACGTCGATCTTGTTTTTCTTCATGAGAAACTGTACGCCCTTACTCATCTTATCGGCTACGCCACGACTTCTTTTGATGACTGAATCGAATTGCGGTGTGCCCGTGGCCTCGATTCCATAGTCTTTTGCATGTTTGATATACTCATTGACTTGCGCACTTTTGAGAAGCGCCTTGGTCGGGATACAACCCCAGTTGAGGCAGACTCCGCCCAAACTTTCTTTTTCAATGATCGCTGTTTTAAGGCCCAGTTGAGACGCGCGAATGGCGGCCACATAGCCTCCTGGTCCGCTACCGAGCACAATCACGTCGTATGCCATAAGTTGTATAATGTTAAAGGATTAAGTAGAGCAGGACAGGAGCCATTCCTGGCCTGGCAGGGGGCAAAGTTATCCCAAAACCCTAATACCGCCAAGGTAGGAGCCGGTCTTGGGGCCATTAGGAGGGTAAAAAAAACGTATAAATGGTTGCCAATTACCTGATTTCCCCTACCTTTGCCCTCCCAAAATTGTGTAATCATGGCAAGAGTATGTCAGGTCACCGGAAAGACCCCCATCGGAGGTCATAAAGTGTCCCACTCTAATATCAAGACCAAGCGTCGTTTTCTGCCCAACTTGCAGAAGAAAAAGTTTTATCTGGCCGAAGAAGACAAGTGGATAACACTGAAGTTGTCTACGGAGGCTATGCGTACCATCAATAAGAACGGTCTGTACTCCGTTGTGAAGCAGTTGCGTTCTCAGGGCGAAAAAATCTAATTATCTAAAGCAATCTTATCATGGCAAAGAAAGGCAACAGAGTACAGGTGATCCTGGAATGCACCGAGCACAAGACAAGTGGTCAGCCCGGTACCAGCCGCTACATTACGGTCAAGAACAAAAAGAACAATCCTGAGCGCTTGGAATTGAAAAAGTTCAATCCCATCCTCAAGAAGGTTACCGTGCACAAAGAGATCAAGTAATTCATTCAATCTTTATTTAAGCATTTCCTATGGCAAAAGCAGCAAAGACGGCGATCAAGAAAGACCCCAAGCAGGCCGCAGAAGCAAAGAACTATACGAAGGTTATTAAGGCTGTACGCAGCCCCAAGACCGGAGCGTATACATTCAAAGAGCAGATGGTTCACAAAGACAAGGTCAAGGAGTTTTTGGCTCAGAAATAATGGTACCCTTAACGGGGACGATACGATATAGCTGTCATACTTTTGTGTGACGGCTTTTTTTTTAAGGATAGCTTGAGAGGTCAATTTTGATTATGGGTTTTTTTGATAAACTTTTTGGAAAGAAAGAAAAGGAGTCGCTCGATCAGGGATTGCAAAAGACCAGAGAGGGTTTCTTTGCCCGCATTAGTCGGGTGATCACTGGAAAGTCGACCGTTGATGCCGATCTGCTTGCCGAACTCGAGGAAGCCTTGATCGGGGCAGATGTTGGGGTTCAGACCACCTCCAAGATCATTGACCGGATCGAAAAGCGGGTGGCGCAGCAAAAGTATATGGATGTTCAAGAGCTCCATTCAATACTTAAAAATGAAATTGAGGAAATTCTTTTAAATAACAGGCAATCAAGTTTATATGACTTTAAATCGACCTTGCCCAGCACGCCTTACGTGGTTTTGGTCGTGGGGGTTAATGGCGTAGGAAAGACTACCACTATCGGCAAATTGGCCCATCAATTCAAGCAGGCTGGAAAGCAGGTATTACTTGGAGCGGCAGACACCTTTAGGGCAGCTGCAGTGGATCAGCTGACCATCTGGAGCGAGCGCGTGGGTGTTCCCATCGTAAAGCAGTCCATGGGCAGTGATCCGGCGGCGGTAGCCTTTGATACGGTGCAGAGTGCTGTGGCTCGTGGTGCTGACCTGGTGTTGATCGATACGGCTGGTCGACTGCATAATAAGGCCCATTTAATGGAGGAACTATCCAAGATCAAAAGGGTCATTCAAAAGACCGTACCCGACGCGCCGCATGAGGTCTTGCTGGTATTGGATGGATCTACAGGGCAAAATGCCCTGGAGCAGGCGCGTCAGTTTACAGCTGCTACCGATGTAACAGCGTTGGCCATTACCAAGCTAGATGGCACGGCAAAGGGAGGAGTCGTATTAGCCATTGCCGACCAGTTTAATATTCCCGTTAAATTCATAGGAGTGGGAGAACAGATGGATGACCTCCTCGTCTTTGACCGCAAGGCTTTTGTGGACAGTCTCTTCTCCTGGCAAACCGACCCATCATGAGAACCCGAAATCGTCAGGGCAACAAGATCAATATCATTACACTGGGTTGTAGTAAAAATATGGTCGACAGCGAAGTGCTGAGCGGTCAGCTGGCTGCTAATGATATGTCCGTGGTCCACGAAAGCCAAAAAGGAGATCATAATATTGTTGTGGTCAACACATGTGGGTTTATCGACAAGGCCAAAGAAGAAAGTGTCAATACCATTTTAAGACAGGTCGATCTTAAGAAAAAAGGCAAACTCGATAAGGTATATGTAACAGGATGTCTAAGTGAGCGCTACAAGAATAATCTGGAAGCCGAGATTCCCGAGGTCGACGCGTATTTTGGAACCATGGAATTGCCCCTTTTACTCAAGGAGCTCGATGCCGACTATAAGGCCGATCTGCTGGGCGAAAGGATGTTGGCTACTCCTAAGCATTATGCTTACATGAAGATTTCCGAGGGGTGTAACCGCACTTGCTCCTTTTGTGCCATACCCCTGATGCGCGGTCAACACCAGAGCAAGCCAATTGAGTTGTTGGTCAACGAAGCACGTGGATTGGTAAAGAAAGGAGTAAAAGAGATCATGCTGATCGCCCAAGAACTTACTTATTACGGACTTGATCTCTATAAGAAGCGAATGTTGCCTGAACTGCTTCACCGCTTGGCCGACGTAGAAGGATTGCAGTGGATCCGTTTGCATTATGCCTATCCATCCAAATTTCCCTTGGAGATCATTGATGTGATGCGCGAGCGTACTAATATCTGTCATTACCTGGATATGCCTTTGCAGCATGCCTCCGATGCCATGCTAAAAGCCATGAAGCGGCAGATCACCCGAAAAGAAATGGATGAGTTGATCTATTCGATTCGGGAGCGTCTCCCTGGCATTTGTTTGCGTACCACACTGATTGCCGGCTTTCCGGGTGAAACACAAGCCGATGTCGAAGAGGTAAAATCGTTCTTGTCGTTGCACCAGTTCGATCGGGTGGGGGTCTTTACCTATTCACACGAGGAAGATACTTCGGCCCATCAACTGATCGATGATGTGCCCGCAGATGAAAAGGAGAGAAGGGCGCAGGAGATCATGGAGCACCAACAGGAAATCTCGTACACGCTCAACCAACAGAAAATAGGAAAGGAGTTTACCGTGCTGGTCGATAAAAAAGAAGCAGGCCGCTACTTAGGACGCACCGAATTCGATTCGGTAGAGGTAGACAATGAGGTGATCATCAATACGACAAAAAAATTGGTAATAGGCGATTTTGTAAAGGTTCGCATTACTAAGGCCTATGATTACGATCTGGAGGCCGAGTTGGTCTAAGGCAATTCTATTTGATCGGTTTACGGTAGGTGGTTTCCCCAACTGTTTCTGCCGTATATTAGCAAAAATCAGTTTTCATGCAATGTAATTGGTTGGGGGTATATCCTGCCTTATTGACTCCCTTTACAAAGGACGATCAGTTGGACCTTGTACTGTTCGAAAAAAATCTGCTGGCACAAATTGAAGCGGGTGTGCATGGTGTTATTATCGGTGGGTCGTTGGGAGAAGCCAGCACCCTGGCGGTAAAAGAAAAAGAAGACCTGGTTCGATGTGCACTTGCAGTATGTGATAGGCGGATTCCAGTGGTGGTCAACATTGCAGAGTCAGTTACCAAAGAGGCAATGCGGATGGCTACGCTGGCTCGCTCTTGGGGCGCCAATGGAATCATGCTCTTGCCTCCGATGCGTTATAAGTCCGATGATCGTGAAACCATCCACTACTTTCGGTCGGTGGCGCAGGCTACGGACCTTCCGGTTATGATCTACAATAATCCGGTCGATTATAAGATCGATTTTCACCCTGCGCTTTTTGACGCCCTGTTGGATCTTCCTACTGTCACCGCCCTGAAAGAGAGTTCACGCGATGTAACCAATCTTACGCGCATGCTAAATCGTTTTGGGGATCGCTTTAAAATTCTCTGTGGCGTCGATACGCTGGCGCTCGAAGAACTCTTATTGGGGGCCCATGGCTGGGTGGCCGGGCTGGTCGATGCCTTTCCTCGTGAGACCATGGCTATTTGGAACTATGTTCAGCGAGGTGAGTTCGATAAGGCAAGAACAATTTATCGCTGGTTTATGCCACTATTGGAATTGGATATTCATCCTAAATTGGTCCAATATATCAAGTTGGCTGCGCAAGAGGAGGGAATTGGTTCCGAATATGTACGGGCACCCCGACTTTGCCTGGACGAACAGGAGAGGGTTCGTATTATAGCGCTGATCAGAGAGTGCGTAGCCAAGCGTCCGGCCCTTTGATGGCTTCATTTTTATAGTCGATACACTATGTCATACACAGATACCCCACTGGCGGAGATAGAGAAGCTGATTGAGAGCGCAGCGCAATCTTTTCGTCTTTACAAGAATAGCTCATTGCTTCAGCGGCAGGCACTGCTCAATGAGATCGCAGCTGAATTAAGAAAGAAGGCCGATGATCTAGTGTCGACCGCCATGCGCGAGACAAACTTGCCTGAAGTGAGGTTGCGAAACGAATTAGGGCGTACGCTTTTTCAATTGGAAAGTTATGGACAGGCATGCGCCGAGGGCCGATGGCTCGATGCCACTATTGAGACAGGTACTAATGCCGCAGGTGCGCCGGTTAATCTCAGAAAAACCTTATTGCCACTGGGACCTGTAGTCGTATTTGGTGCCAGTAATTTTCCTTTTGCTTATTCAACAGCTGGTGGCGATACCGCCAGCGCATTAGCAGCCGGTTGTCCGGTGATCGTAAAAGCCCATCCAGCCCATCCTGAAACTTCTACGCTCTTTGCGGCCGCTATTCAGCGAGCTATCGAATTACAAGGGCTGCCCGCCGGACTCTTTGGGCATGTGTATGGAATTTCGTTTTCCATAGGGGAGTATCTAGTAAAACATCCGGCCATTAGGGCTGTTGGATTTACAGGTTCCCTACGCGGAGGCAAACAACTTTTCGACTGGGCCCAGCAGCGACAGCATCCGATCCCTGTGTTTGCAGAAATGGGAAGTGTGAATCCGGTTTTTCTTTTGCCCGAACAGCTAGAGGCACAGGGTACGGCCTTGGCCGATCAATTGGCGGCCTCCTTTACACTGGGTGCGGGACAGTTCTGCACGAAACCCGGGCTGTTGATCGCCATTGAATCAGATCCATTGACAGTCTTTGAAAAGCGATTGACCGATCAGGTACAAAAAATGATACCCGTTCGCTTATTGCACCAAGGGATCGCCGATGCCTTTATAGCCCATAGAGAACAGGCCCTGCGTAGCTCCTCTGTTAGCACCCTGGCCCTTTCTGATCAAGGAGCTGCGAACATGGAAGGTCAACCCACGGTAGCAACTGTCAGCGCTGCCGATTGGTTGCAAGATCGGTCGTTACATCAAGAGATATTTGGGCCCTATACGTTACTCATCAAGTGCCGCGATCAACAAGAAATGGTAGCTGTGGCGGCGGCGCTGGAAGGTCAATTGACTACGACGATCATGGGCAATGGCAAGGAACTAAGCACGTATCGCCCCCTTATTGATCTAGTCAAGGAAAAATGTGGCCGCCTTATTTTGAATGGAGTGCCCACGGGGGTAGAGGTCTGCAAGGCCATGCAACATGGTGGCCCTTTTCCGGCTACTACCGACGCACGCTTTGGAGCCGTTGGAGAGGATGCCCTCAAGCGCTTTGCAAGACCGATTTGTTATCAGAATTGGCCCAACGAGTGGTTGCCCGCCGAATTACAAGACGATAATCCATTAGGACTTATCAGAACGGTCAATGGGAAATTGACCCTGTGATTGCCTTGGGTTCTTTTCTCCAGAACCAAAGGGTCGTCAACAGGGAGAATAGAAAATAGAATAGCACCATACCCGCGCTGTATTCAAAAAACTGATTAGACCCAAACCAGTCCTGTTGCCAGTATAGTAGTGAGGCGGCTAGTATCGTTCGGGCGGCCTCCCACCATATCGATAATGAATGCTGGTCCATTAGTTCGGTCAAGGAAACAACAGATAAAAATATAATGGCCCCATACCAATAGATATAAGTAGTGTGTAGCGAATTGATGTAGGCAATGTTGGCAAAAAGATAACTGGTCAAGCAAAGTAGTACTGAAAGTTGTACCCAACTCCATATAAGAAAGAGGCGAGAGGCTGGTTTGTCGTACTTCTCGAAATGATAAACATCATCGATCTTGTAAACAGGGTGCTGCGCCGCTACATCGGCAGGTCGATAGCCAGTGGGTTTGAACCATAGGGTACATTTCTCTATCCAATGGCGGGTACGCCAGGCATCGGTGATCAAAAGCCAAAGGTGTTGAAAATTGATTCGTACCGGATTCCAGGTACGAGCTGGACGAGTGATCCCATAGACGGGCGGGATCTCTTTTTTTTCTTCGGCAAAAGTGCCAAACAACTTATCCCACACAATAAAGATCTGTGAAAGATTCTTGTCCATGTATTCTGGATTAATGGCATGATGCACACGGTGATGCGAGGGGGTAACCAAAATATGCTCGAGCCAACCCATTTTGTCGATATGGCGGGTATGGTACCAGAACTGGGCGAACAGATGAAGGGGTGCCACGGTGGCGATAACGCTTTGCGGAATCCCCAGGATGGCGGCTGGCAGCAACAGGACACTAAATAAATTAAAGAAACCAGATATGCTTTGGCGAAGGGCACAAGCCAAGTTGAATTCTTCGCTGCTGTGATGGATCACATGTAAGTTCCAAAACAAGTTGATGCGATGGCTCCAGCGGTGTATCCAGTAGCCATTAAAATCGAGTATGATAAAGGTGATGATGATGACGAGCCAAGTCTGCTCTATTTGCATTAGGGCAAAATGGGTGAGCATAAAGGGGTAGATCCCAATGGCAAGGGTCAGCTCCAATACTGATTTGGTTACATTGGTAATGCCCGAGCTGAGCGAAGAGATCATATCGAGCTGACGAACTGTATCGAATCCTTTTTTATAGCCATACCATTTTTCGAGTAGGACCAATAAAAGAAAGGCGGGCATGGCCACAAGCAATATCTTTCCGTAGGTTTCCATTGTACGATTAGCGACTAAATTACATTGATAATTCGATATATTTACCCGACTATTTCCTGCCTTTCCTATGAAGCATACTTTTCAATGCATCGATGCTCACACCTGCGGCAATCCGGTGCGGGTTGTCAAAGAGGGTGGTCCTTTGTTACAGGGGTTGACCATGAGCGAGAGAAGACAATATTTTTTAAAAGACTTCGATTGGATACGCCGGGGTCTCATGTTCGAGCCACGCGGGCATGATATGATGAGCGGGAGCATTATCTATCCCCCGATCGATCCGTTACATGATGCGTCTGTTCTGTTTATTGAGACCAGCGGATGTTTGCCGATGTGCGGACATGGTACCATCGGTACGGTCACCATTGCGATAGAAGAAGGGTTGATCGTGCCGAAGATACCTGGACAATTAAAGCTGGATACTCCAGCCGGAGTAGTGTCGATTCACTATAAAAGCCATCTTGAAGCGGGAAGAGTAAAAGTTGATTCGGTGCGCCTGACCAATGTGGCTTCTTTTTTACATTCCACCGACTTAACGGCCACTTGCCCCGGGTTAGGGAATTTGGTATTCGATGTTGCCTATGGGGGCAACTTTTATGCCATAGTAGATGTACAGCCTCATTTTAATGGTATTGAGCATTATCGGGCCGAGCAGTTGGTGGCCTGGTCTCGAGAACTTCGGCAAGAGATCAATCGTCTCTATACCTTTTTTCATCCAAATGACCCTACCATTAGCGGTTGCTCTCATATTCTTTGGACAGGGTCTGTGCTGAATGAAAGCTCCACGGCACGTAATGCGGTTTTCTATGGCGATAAGGCTATTGATAGATCTCCATGCGGGACCGGTACCAGTGCCCGAATGGCGCAGTGGTATGCAAAGGGAAAATTAAAAAGAGGAGAAGAATTCGTTCACGAAAGCATCATCGGCAGCACATTTATTGGGCGTATAGAAGAGGAGTTACGCGTTGGTTCTTACCATGCCATTCGGCCCTCAGTAGAAGGATGGGCCCGGCTCTATGGATATAATACTATTTGGATCGATCCCGAAGACGATCCCTATGCTTATGGGTTTCAAGTGATTTAAATTCTTATATGAAAGTTGTTATCATTGGCGGGGGGATCGTGGGGCTTAGTTCGGCCTTTTATTTGCAAGAGGCCGGCCACCAGGTTATTGTCATAGACAAGGAAGACTTATTGCAGGGATGCTCCTATGGTAATGCCGGCTATATTTGTCCCAGTCATTTCATTCCCTTGGCTACCCCCGGTATTGTCCAACAAGGATTACGCTGGATGTGGAATAGCGAGAGTCCCTTTTATGTGCAACCTCGTCTTCATCTGGACCTGATTCGCTGGGGTTGGCATTTTATGCGTAGTGCCACAAAAAAGAAAGTAGAGGCAGCGGCCATTCCCTTGCGAGATATCTCTTTGCTGAGTCAAAGGGAGTATGCCCGCTGGGCTTCCTTACCCGATATGAACTTTTCGTATCAGCACAAAGGCCTGCTCGAGATCTTCAAAACAGAAGAAAAGGCTGCGCATTGTCATCATACCTGGCAACAAGCTCAGGCCTTGGGGCTCACTGATACGCGCTTGTTAAATAGGGAAGAGCTACAGGCCATGGAGCCCGATACCCAAATCGATGCATTGGGCGCGCTGTATTTCGGTTGCGATGCACATTGTTATCCCAACCAGTTAATTCCGCAACTTATCGATCGGTTAAAGAGAGCGGGTGTTGAATTTATTACCCACGCCCAAGTCAATGGTTTCGAAACAATGGGTAGCGATGTAAAAAAGTTGATCCATACAAAAGGCAGTCTTACGGCAGATCAGGTAGTGGTCGCCACCGGATCATGGGGAAGGCAGACGGCCCAAATGCTGGGGATAAAAATCCCCCTGATGCCTGGCCGGGGTTACTCCGTGACCATGGAGCCTCCAAAGGGGTCTATTCACTATCCAGCCATTTTGATCGAGGGAAGGGTCGCCATAACACCCCTGACGCAAGGCTTGATCAGAGTGGGAGGTACGATGGAGATCGTGCCCCATGACACACCCCCGCGGTACAACCGCGTTAACGGTATTCTTCGCTCTGTAGCTGCATTCTATCCCGATTTGGCCATTCCTTTTCCATCCACCGATAAGATCTGGTACGGATACCGTCCTTGTTCAGCGGATGGACTTCCCTATATCGGCAAGATCAGCACCTATCGTAATGTGGTGGTCGCTACCGGCCATGCCATGTTGGGATTAAGTCTGGGTGCCGGTACGGGTAAGTTGGTGCAAGAGATCGTTGATGGGCAACCGACCTCGATGGATATCCGTCCTTTTGCTGTAGAGCGTTTCTGAGCATCTTCTTACTTTTACAAACTATGGGCTATACGGCAACGCGCATTCCCTACCGAGAAACGAATTCCTACTCTTCTTTGGTTTTGGATTTTCTCGACCAGCATCCTGGCTTGCGTAATTTTTATTCGCATCCGGGAACCCTGGAGGGTATACGGTCTTGTATTGCGCAGCGAAGCCGGTCACAGACGGATCGCCAATTATTGGTCGACCGAATGACCACACAATATGCCGATATGTCGCTACCGGAAAAGGCTAGAAAAAATCTGGACTATCTTCGGCAGGATAATTGCTTTACGATTACTACGGCGCATCAGAATAATATTTTTAGCGGTCCTCTTTATTTTGTCTACAAGATCTTACATGCCATTGCCTTGGCAGCCGAGCTGAAAAATAAGATCCCGGAATGCGAATTCGTCCCTGTTTTTTATATGGGTTCCGAGGATGCTGACCTGGATGAGCTGGATCATATCTATATTGGTTCCGATAGATACCAATGGAAAACTGATCAAACCGGAGCGGTAGGCCGTATGAAGGTCGATCAGGGCCTGGTAGAGCTAATCGATCGGATCGAAGGGCAACTGGGTGTGTATGCTCATGGAGCCGAATGGATCAAATTGCTTCGAGATAGTTATACGAGCGGACGCAGTATTGCCGAGGCTACTTTTCGGTTGGTACATACCCTTTTCGCGGAGCGGGGGCTATTGGTTTTGATGCCGGATGATAGTTTCTTAAAGCGATCGTTCTCGACCATCCTCCAAAAAGAACTATTGGAGCAGTTCGTAGCGCCCCTGGTGCAGGAACAAGCGAGCGCCTTGTCCGATCTGGGATACAAAGTGCAGGCGACCCCTCGTGATATCAATTTGTTTTATTTGCAACCTGACAGTCGTCAACGGATCGAAAAAAGGGGAGCGCAGTGGCTGGTCAAAGGAACATCCCTTGTTTTTACAGCGGAGCAGCTTCTTGCTGAATTAGCGCAACATCCGGAACGGTTTAGTCCGAATGTACTGTTAAGAGGGCTCTATCAATGTTCAATATTACCTGATGTTGCTTTTATAGGGGGAGGAGCAGAGATATCTTATTGGCTACAGCAACGAAAACTCTTTGACGCAGCGAAGATTCCTATGCCTGTTTTGGTGCTTCGTAATTCTTTTATGTTGACCGATCCCACTATAACCAACAAGTTGTCCTCTTGGGGACTTGGTTCGGCCCAGCTATTTGAATCTGTCGATTCGATCTTGCAACAATGGGCAGGAGAGGAGGGTAAGCTAACCCGCGATCTTTCCAACGAAAAGGAATCGTTGCAACAGTTGTATAGTGGCATAAGGCAACGAGCCGAGCAACTTGATCCTACCTTGATCGCACATGTGGCCTCGCTGGAGAAAAAGAGCCTGAACGGACTTGAGGGTTTGGAAAAGAAGTTGTGGAAATCGATCAAGCGGAAGCACGTTGTTCAACTGAACCAACTGATGCAGATTAAAGAACAGCTCTTTCCAATGGGCGTGCTACAGGAGCGTCACCAACACCTGGGTTATTTTTATGCTCGATATGGAAAATCCTTGTTAGACCAGTTATTCGTACATTCTCAGGGCCTGGCACAAGATTTTACGATCTTGGAATTACCTTAGTCGAATTTGTTTTCGTGGCCCTCTTTTTTGAGTCGCTCTACCTTCTCGATCACCTCACTGCTCAATCTTGTTTTATAAGAGGCAATTTGTTCTGCGATCGCATCATCGAAGGTGCCTAGGATCTCTGCTGCCAATATCCCGGCATTCTTAGCGGCATTCAGCGCAACGGTGCCCACGGGAACACCATTTGGCATTTGTAAGATGGAGAGCACCGAATCCCAACCGTCGATGGAGTTAGAGGACTTTATAGGTACGCCGATCACCGGTAACGTGGTTACCGATGCTATCATTCCGGGTAAATGGGCCGCTCCGCCGGCTCCGGCAATGATGACCTTGAGTCCTCTTGCCTTGGCCTGTTGGGCATATTCGATCATTCGGTGTGGCGTACGATGGGCCGATACGACGGTAAGCTCACAGGGGACACCAAATTCTTTGAGAATGTCGGCAGCGGGCTGCATAATTGGAAGGTCGCTGTCACTACCCATTATTATTCCCACGATCGGATGCATAGGCGGAATTTGTCCACAAAGAAACAATAAAATAAGCAATTCAATTGATCAGCGTAGCAGATCGCCTTTTATACGAAGTAATTCTGTTTCGGCACGCTTGGTCAAAAAGCGGGCCTGAATCAGCCTGGTTTGCGCATCTTGCAGGCTTTTTTGGGCTTCCTTTAGCTGCAAAAGGGTCGTCGCGTTCAATCGGTATACCTCCAGTACGATGTCTACATTTTCTTTGGCCAACGCAATATTTTCTTCCTCCAAGGCTAATGCCTTTTGCTGTGCCGTATATTCATTGTAGGCTTGTACCAATTGCAGGTCTACCTGATTTCGTTGCTGATCAAAGATCAATTGTCTGTTTTGCAGCGACAGCGTAGCGGCCCTTATATTTCGTTTTGTCGTAAACTGATTGAACAGCGGGATCGAGGTGCTGATACCCATGTTCAAGCCGTTATTGCGACTAAAAAGTGGCTGAAAGGGATTCACCACGGCAATATTGTCAAGTCGATTGAAATTGTAGTTGGTATTCAGGTTCAGCTGTGGCCAGCGTTCGGCCTTGGCTTCGCGTAACTGATAACGTGCCACATCGATCTGTTTGCTTGCCAATAATAAAGAGGGGTTAGAACCGATCATGGTCTGTCGAGCCTCTTGTAGCGCTATTCGTTCCAAAAAAGGGATGGAATCCGTTACCTCATACGTTTGTCCGGTACCGAGACCCATGATCGTATTGAGTTGTTCTTTCAGGAGCGCGATATTGGTTTGTTGTTGAAGTTGGGCCGCCTTGGTCGCATTCAGATCGACCTTGCTTTGCAGTACATCGGGTTTAGTGCCTACTCCAATCGTCAGTTTATATTCAGCCAGTCGGACACGCTCG
>JBIIHS010000023.1:0-13038 GCA_044235515.1 Chitinophagaceae bacterium
TTTTACAAGAGATCGGATGTGTTGAGGCGTTGAATTTAGATGGGGGAGGCAGTAGCTGTTTGCTCGTTAATGGTAAGGAAACGATAAAACCCTCCGATAAAGAGGGGCAAAGGGCGGTCCCCGGTGTATTTATGATCAAGTCTCTTCCCAAATAAGGGCACTGGCGCCTAGAATGGCGGCATCTGCTTCTTTGAGGTTGCTAAATACTAGTTTCACCTTATTCTTAAAGACCTGTACTAAATTGGCCTCCATAGCATTGCGAGTAGGATTTAAAATTAAATCTCCGGCTTTGGTCAGCCCCCCGAACAGTACGATGGCCTCTGGGCTTGAGAACATTACAAAGTTAGCCAAGGCTTCTCCAAGCAATTGACCGGTAAAGGAAAAGATCTCTTTGGCAATGGCATCTCCTTGAATGGCGCATTCATAGACTTTCTCACTGGTCAATTCCTCGGCAGTAAATTGCCGCAATAAACTTTGTTGGTCAGGATTTGCGGCCAGCATCTCCAGGGCGGTCTCTCGCACACCCGTTGCGGAGGCATACGCCTCCAGTGGTCCACGAATTCCAGTACCCGGGTGCAGTCTGCCGCCAGGTCTGATAATAGTATGACCTAACTCGCCGGCAAACCCATCATGGCCCAGCACAATCTTACCATTCACAAAAATTCCACTGCCTACCCCGGTACCCAGGGTGATCGTAATAAAATCACGCATTCCTTTGGCGCATCCATATTGTTGTTCTCCGGCTGCAGCCGCGTTGGCATCATTGGTCAACTTTACATTCATGCCAAATCGTTCTTTGATCATGGCGGCTAGTGGAACGATCCCTTTCCATTTAAGATTGGCAGCATGTTCGATATTGCCGGTGTAGTAATTCCCATTGGGGGCGCCAATGCCGATGCCGGCAAATTCGCTGGGTCCTCCGACATGCTCGATCATGGGATAAAGGTGTTTATAGAGCTCTTCTATAAAACCTTGCACCGTCTCGCTGGCATTTGTGAGCATGCGTCCCTGTGTAAGGATCGTGCCCTCTTTGTCTACGATTCCAAACTTGGTGTTGGTGCCACCAATATCGATACCTACTGCAAATTTTTTCATAGAAAAATAATCGATTGAATTAATTAGTGTCCCGACCCCGATATGGTCGTTTCGTAATCGATACCCTGTCTTCGTAAGATCCCTCTAACTAAAAAGGCAAAGAGGGCCAGATAGGCAAAGCACAAGGCACAAACCAGAAATGATTGATGTATACCAATGATGTCAGCGAGTTTTCCCTGGATGGGAGGCACGATCGCGCCACCAAGTATCATCATGATTAAAAAGGCCGATCCTTGCGTGGTGTATTTGCCCAGACCTGCAACGGAGAGCGTAAAGATAGATGGCCACATAATGGAGCAAGCCAGTCCACCCGATAAAAAGGCATAAATGGCAATAGTGCCCGTGGTCAGCAGACCGATCACCATCGAGAGGACGCCCAGTATACTAAATATCAGCAATGTTCTGGTCGGGTTACTTCTACTAATAAAAAAGGCCAAGATCTGTATCAGGACGCAAATGATATAGGGATATAGGATATCTACTTCATGTCCTGCCAGTTTGGTCAGTAACAGTACCACTCCAAAAGCCACCAGGGGAGCCAAAAAAGTAAATAGCCTTTTTCGTTCACTGCTTAAATTGAAGGCGCCAACAGCTCCTGCCCATCTGCCGATCATCAAGCTTCCCCAGTACATGGCAATAAAGGGTGCTATTTGAGAAGATACATAGCCGCCAAATTCTTTTTGCTTGAGTAGTTCACCCAAGTTACTTCCAATGGCTACCTCCACACCTACGTATAAGAAAATGGCGAGCATGCCAAGCACCAGTTGGGGAAATTGCATCGCGCCCCAATCTTTCTTTTGGCGGCTAGCCATATTGCTCACCAAGGGAAGACCGACTACCACTACAATGAGGGCGACCAGCAGCCATAGCAGTCTTTTTTGCTCCAGCGGTCTTTTTTGCTCTTTTATTTCCTGGGCAACCATTTTATACCCCTTCGAATTATTGATGGAATCGATCTGGTTATAAAGATTGATCCGATTTGCACCGGTTTGCGCCAAGGCCTGACATTCCAGATCTGTCAGAATATTTTTTCCTTCGTTCAAAAGCATGAGGGTGTCTACACGATCACCCCGTAGTACGTGGATAGGATAGTTGACTTTTACTTTTGCCGTATCAATAAGGGTTCTAAGTCCAAGTGTATTTTCGACAGTACTGTTGTTAAAGGAAACAATCAGGTCATTGATCTGTATGCCGGCTTTTGCTGCCTCGCTACCCCCGGATATATCTACCACAAGGGCTCCCTTACGACCCGCAGAGTCCGTGACAAAGAGGCCTAGCTCTGTGGTCTTGGTGGTCATTTGTTCTGCTCTATACAAGTCGCCAGCATCCTTCGAACGGTAGGAGGAGAAAACAGGGACAAAGCAAATAATGAGCAATCCGGTAATGATCAACATGGCCGCCAGTGCATGGCTGGCTTTTTCGGGTTTTTCCGGGTTGATCCCGGCAGGGACTTTTTTGCTGGTTCCAAAAAGAAGTGCTGCTGCAATAAATAAAAATCCGACAAAGGCATAGAGCCAAACTACTTTTTGAAGGGGTAGATGTTGTATTTCATAATCACAGACGGCACTGGCACTTCCAAATAAAGCCAAGGCCACGACCAAGGGCCCTACTGTCGTACCCAGGGAATTGATACCGCCCCCCAGGTTTACTCGCGTATCTCCCGTAGCGGGGTCCCCCAGCGATATGGCAAAGGGTTGCGCTCCGGTCTGTTGCAGCGAAAATCCGAGGGCCACTATAAATAATCCCACTAACATGCCGGGGAATGTCTTTCCATATACGGCCAATATCATGGCTGCGGCACCCAGCGCAGAGAAAAGCAAACCATAGATGATACTTTTTTTATATCCCCATTTTCCGACCAAGTCTTGTCCTCCAAAGGCTCCGTAGGCAAATAGGATCAAGGCTCCTATATAATAAGCCAGATAAAAGGAAAAATCAATCAATTGACTTTGGAACTGATCGAGATGAAAATAATTTTTACAAAACGGGATAAAAACGCTGTTGCCGGCAGCAATAAATCCCCAAAAGAAAAAGACAGTTATCAAGGTGCCTAATGCGCCGTAATTGGTTGGTTGTTTGTCAGCAGCTGGCATGATGGTGGTTTGTGGGTAAGTAATATTTGTTCAAATTGGATTACAAGCAATGAAAATATGATATTTTGAATTAAATTTATTCAAAGGTTCAGGTGTAGTATGGAGATTGTTCATGTAGCGGCGGAATGTTTTCCAATGGCCAAGGCCGGTGGGCTGGCCGATGTGGTGGGCGCCTTGCCCAAATACCAGGTTTTGCAGGGGCATATTGCCAAAGTGGTCGTACCGATGCATCGGACCGAATTTCTATACCAGCAGCAATGGGAATTGGTCCACGAGGGGAGTCAATACCTTGGTCCGCAATTTTTTCATTACAGTGTTATCAAAGAAAAGTCCAATCGCCTGGGCTTTGATCTCTACCTTGTCGATATCAACGGGCTACTGGATAGAGAAAAGATTTATGGATATCCTGACGATACAGAACGCTTTATCGCTTTTCAAAATGCTGTTTGCGATTGGATCAATTCATGGAAGCATCTTCCGGATATAATCCACTGTCATGATCATCACACTGGGTTGATCCCGTTTCTACTATTACACGGAATTGATTTTAAGGAACGACTGGCCAAGATCCCCTCCGTATTCACCGTGCATAACGCACAGTACAATGGTGCCTTTAGTTGGGAGCAGAAATACCTGCTGCCGGCTTGTTCCATGCAATACTGGTCTTTGTTAGATTGGCATCATCAGATCAATCCACTGGCAACTGCCCTAAAGACGGCTTGGAAGATTACTGCCGTGAGCCCAGGATACCTGCAAGAACTACGCAGCAGTGCAGCCGGTTTGGAACAACTATTCGAGCATGAAAAAGCGAAATCGATAGGAATATTGAACGGTATCGATACCTCCATCTGGGATCCGGGACATGATCCTTATTTGCTTTTTCATTATACAGTTTCAACGGCAAAGACAGGTAAGCGGCAAAATAAAGAGGAACTCTGTCGTCGCTTTGGTTTAGAGGTGGATCGTCCGCTGTTTTGTTTTATCGGAAGGATGGTCCACGAAAAAGCTGCCGATCTGCTTCCCGCGGCCATTGCCCAGGCGGTGGCGACCCATCCCCAAAAAATAAGTTTTATAGTTTTGGGTGCCGGCGAAAAGTCGATCGAAGAGCAATTAGATCTTCTATCCGAACCCTTGCAAGGTTCGGTGGGCATCCATATTGGATATCAAGAGGCATTAAGTCATCTTTTGTACGCTGGTGCCGATTTTTTATTGATGCCCAGCCGAGTCGAGCCCTGCGGCCTCAATCAACTGTATGCCCTGCGATTTGGAACCATTCCCCTCGTAAGGGCGGTCGGAGGATTAAAAGATACCGTCAAGGATATGGGTGATCCGGGCGGCTTTGGTATTCGTTTTGAACAACCTCATGTTACCGATATTGGTCATGCAATAGACCGTGCCGTTTCGCTGTATTACCAGCAACCAGAGCACGTTGATTCGTTTCGCCAGCAGGTAATGCAGATCGATCACTCCTGGCATAGCGCGGCCAATGAGTACCTGCAGGTATATAAAAGCTTGAAATAAATATTTTATGGCCATACGAACCATTACACATTCTACAGAAATGCTCTCCGTGATCTTGGGCGGGGGAGCCGGTTCTCGTTTGTATCCGTTAACGGCCAGTCGTTCCAAACCTGCGGTGCCGATTGCTGGTAAGTATCGGTTGGTGGACATACCCATTTCCAATTGTCTCAATAATGGCGTAGGTCGTATGTTCGTGCTTACACAATTCAACTCGGCCTCATTAAACCGGCATATTAAGAATACCTATCACTTTAGTGCTTTCAGTCGAGCCTTTGTTGATATTTTAGCTGCTGAGCAAACTCCCGATAATCCCACTTGGTTTCAGGGGACCGCCGATGCCGTGCGCCAGGGACTTCGCCATATCGAGCCCTTTGAGAGCGAATATGTGCTTATTCTATCCGGGGATCAGTTGTACCAGATGAATTTTGCCGAAATGCTTGACCATCATAAGCAATTGGGAGCCGATATTTCTATTGCCACCATTCCCGTTACGGGCAAAGAGGCGCCCGAATTCGGCATTCTTAAAAGTGGGTCGGGGTTGATCACTTCCTTTATCGAAAAGCCTAAAAAGGAATTGCTCGGCGATTGGGTCAGTGATACCGGGGAAAAGATGCAAGGCGAGGGCAGGGTCTATTTGGCTTCGATGGGGATCTATATCTTTAAACGTAGTCTGCTTTTTGAGCTATTGCGAAATGAATTAAAGGATGCTACCGATTTTGGAAAGGAGATCATCCCGGCCTGTATCGATCGCTATCGGGTGGCTAGCTATCAGTACAGTGGCTATTGGACCGATATTGGAAATATCAGCTCCTTTTTTGAGGCCAATATTGAATTGACCAAAGAGTTGCCGGCCTTTGATATGTTCGATAGTGAACGGACCATCTATACCCGTTCCCGAATGCTCCCTCCGGCCAAAATCAGTGGAACTACGTTTGATCAGGTATTGGTAGCGGAGGGATCGATCATCAGTGCTACCTCGGTGGAGCGCTCCGTAATCGGTATTCGAAGCCGCATTGGGTTGGGTACCGTGTTATCGGATGTGTATTGCATGGGAACCGATTACTACGAAACGCTTGACCATATCGAGGAAGGTATCAAAAATGGTATCCCCGCTGCAGGGATCGGACAGCGCTGTCACATTCACAGGGCGATCATCGATAAGAATGTGCGTATTGGTAACGATGTTACCATCCGGGGGGGCGATCATCTCGACAATAAGGACCACCCATTGTATGCGGTTAAAGACGGTATCGTTGTGGTAAAGAAAGGGGCCATTATTCCGGATGGCTTCGTTATATGAGGGGCTTTGCGTTTTTGTAATTATCTTACCAGCTAAATCAACCCTTTTACATGGCTAGTGCTTTTCAAGGCGAAAAACCCATGCTGCGTCTTCAGCAGATCATCAACATGAGTGTTGGATTTTTTGGGATCCAATTCGGTTGGGATTTGCAAAGGGCCAATATGGGAAGGATCTATGAAGGTATGGGTGCTAACGCAGACGAAGTACCTCTTCTTTTTTTAGCGGCCCCGCTTACTGGTTTATTAGTACAGCCTGTGGTAGGATATTTGAGTGATCGCACCTGGCACCCCCGGTGGGGAAGAAGGCGTCCTTATTTTATGATCGGCGCCATCATTAGTTCCATCGCGTTGATCTTTATGCCCCATAGCAGTGCGCTGTGGATGGCCGCCGGTTTACTGTGGGTACTCGATGTGTTTGGCAACGTTGCCATGGAGCCGTTCCGGGCTTTTGTTACGGATCAATTACCCGATTCACAGATCAATCGGGGATTTGTAATGCAAAGTCTCATGATCGGACTGGGCGGCAGTATTGCCTCGGCCTTGCCCTGGCTCATGAAGAATGTTTTCGATCTTTCTAATACGGCCCCTAAAGGGATCATCCCCGAAAATGTACGCTGGTCCTTTTACCTTGGCGCTTTCTTTTTTTTAGCTGGTGTGTTGTATACTGTTTTCTCTACCCGAGAATACCCACCCAGTGATCCTGATCTTTTCAAAAAGCAAAAGGCCGAGGAAGGAGGTTTTTTTCATGGGGTATCCGAGATCGCTTCAGCACTGCTTAATATGCCCTCGCGTATGCGCTGGGTTTCGCTGGTACAATTTTTCACGTGGCCCGGTCTTTTTCTGATGTGGTTCTATTACACCACCGCCGTTGCAGTCAACGTTTTTCATGGAAAAGATGCTAATGATCCTGTCTATGCGGCCGGAGCTGATTTTGGAAGTCTTACGCTTTCTTTCTACAGTGTCGTTACTTTTCTTTTTGCGCTTGTATTACCTTCCATTGCCGATCGCTGGGGACGTGCCTTGACCCATACAGTATGTCTTTTAGCAGGTGCAGCTGGTTTGGTCAGTGTTAACTTTATTGGCGGGATCCCTTCTTTTGACCTTGGTTTTACGATCGGTAATGTGAGCGTACCTCTCTTGATAGAATCAAAGCATTGGCTTTTTGTATCGATGGTGGGAGTGGGTATTGCCTGGGCGAGTATCCTATCGATGCCCTATGCGATGCTGAGTGGTGTGCTTCCCAAGGAAAAAGTGGGTATCTATATGGGTATTTTCAATTTCTTTATTGTTCTTCCCGAGATCGTAGCCTCGCTGGGTTTTGGTTGGCTAATGCGCGAAGTGTTAGGCAATGATCGTCTTGCCGCGCTCACCGTAGGAGGGGCCTTGATGGTAGTGGCTGCTCTTATCTGCTTCTTGTTTATTAAAGAGAAAAAATAAAATCGATCGAATCATATGAAACGTTTCCTTGTCTTTTCCATTCTGTTCTTTTTCCTTTTTTGCGGTTGGGCACAAACGGTTCCCGCCATCTATCCAACCCATTGGTGGGCGGGTATGAAGAGTGGCTCCTTGCAATTGATGATACACCAAAAGGACATTGGTTTTTTTACCAAGGTGTCCACTACCTATCCAGGTGTCATCATCAAAAAAGTGAGTTGCCCAGAAAATCGCAACTATTTATTCGTCGATGTCAATATTAATGCACAAGCCCGTCCCGGAACCATCGAATTTTTGTTAAGTGGCAACACTAATGCGAAGGTGCCTTCACAACAGTTACGCTATGTGCTAAAGGCTAGAACCGGTGGAAACGGAAAAACCCGTATTCAGGGTGTACAATCTGCTGACTTTGTTTACCTGTTGATGCCCGATCGCTTTTCGAATGGAGATGTCACCAACGATATTATCCCTACCTATCGCGATACCGGATGTCAACGCAGCAATAAGTTTTCTAGACATGGGGGAGATTTCGTTGGTATTACCAATCATTTGAATTATTTCAAGGAAATGGGAGTGACCACTCTTTGGTTGACCCCTGTCATTGAAAATGATATGCCTCGTTTACAGGAGTGGGGTAATAGTGTTGCCGGGTATCATGGCTACTGGTTTACCGATCATTTCGCCATCGATAAGCGATACGGGGGCAATAATGGGTATAAACAATTTTGTGAGACACTTCATCAACAGGGGATGAAGGTTATTCAAGATGCTGTTTATAACCATGTAGGTAGCCATCATTTCTTTTATCTGGATCCACCCACTGCTGATTGGTTCAATAGCTCACAGGGACGGTCAGCCCCTAATCATCGCGAAGAGGTTTTCTTTGATCCCTACGCTTCAACAGCCGACAGGCGTAGTATGCTCGATGGATGGTTTACACAAGATCTGCCCGATCTTAATCAGCGTAATCCATACTTGGCTACCTTTTTGATCCAACATGCTGTGTGGAGCACCGAAGAATTTGGCATTGATGGTTGGCGAGTAGATACCTATAAATATTGCGAGGAGTCTTTTTTAAATGCGGTCAATACGGCCTTAAAAAGGGAGTTTCCCTCCGTTACTGTGTTTGGAGAGTCATGGGTCAATACCCCCACGGCCAATGCCTATTTTACCGCAGGAAACATAAACGCTCCTTTTCGTCATAATGCAGAGGGTGTGTTAGATTTTCAAACTTGTTTTGGTCTGCTGGCGGCGACAACCGAACAGCCCGGTTGGACTAGCGGGATTGGCAAGCTCTATATGACCTTGGCACAAGATGTTTTGTATGGTAACCCGATGAACAATTGTATCTTCTTAGATAATCACGATATGGACAGAGCCTTTTCTGTATTTGAAGAGGATCCGCGCAAATTAAAAATGGCACTCAATTGGCTACTGACCCTTCGCGGTATTCCACAACTCTATTACGGAACCGAAGTGCTGATGAAAAACAAAAAAACCACTTCGGATGCCCTGGTTCGCGAAGACTTTCCGGGTGGCTTTCCCGGTGATGATCCGGCCTCCAATCGATTTAATCCGTCGGGACGCACGGCAGCGCAACAAGACATGTTCAATCATCTTAGCCGGTTGGGTCAATTTAGAAAAAGCGCTTCGGCCTTAGGTGCCGGCAAAATGATGCAGTTTATTCCGCGCGATGGGGTCTATACTTATTTTCGCTATGACAATTCGCAAACGGTCATGGTCATAGCCAATACAAGCAATAAGTCGGTGCAACCCGAATGGGGTCGCTTTCAAGAACGTGTCAAGGGCTTTTCTCGTCTTCGCAATGTGATCACGCAAGAGATCGTACCGATCAGTGCCTGCACCGTTGCTCCCGGAGAAAGTTATGTGTTCGAGTTGTTGCAATAGAGATGTATATGCAACTTGATCCCATTCGCCCCGTCTGGAATTATTCACTGTTAACCGAAGAGGATCTTTCTCTCTATCATCAGGGCACGCATTGTCGTCTCTACCAAAAAATGGGAAGTCGTTCCCTGCAGGTCGATGGGGTTTGGGGATTTTATTTTTGTGTTTGGGCTCCTAATGCCACTGCGGTTAGCGTAGTGGGTAATTTCAACGACTGGAATGCACAGGCTCATCCCTTGTTTCCGCGTTGGGAGCGATCGGGTATTTGGGAAGGATTTATTCCGGGTGTTCGGTTGGGAGAGGTCTATAAATATCATATCATCGGTTACGAGGGCAGCGTTCTTGACAAAGGCGACCCCTTTGCTTTTTTTTGGGAGAAAAGACCACAAACGGCTTCTATTACCTGGGATCTCTATTATGAGTGGAATGATGATAGGTGGATGCAAGAGCGAGGACGATACAACTCACTTCGTTCTCCGTGGAGTGTCTACGAAGTTCACCTGGCGAGTTGGCGTCGTCCGGATCAACATAACGAAGATGCTTACTATTCGTACGACGATTTGATCGACAGCTTAGTTCCTTATGTAACAGAAATGGGCTTTTCGCATGTGGAGCTGATGCCTGTTATGGAATATCCTTTTGACGGTAGTTGGGGATATCAATGTACCGGTTATTTCGCGCCTACCTCGCGCTTCGGAGATCCTCAGGGGCTTATGCGACTGATCGATGCCTTTCACAAAGCAAAGATCGGTGTGATCCTCGATTGGGTTCCTTCACATTTTCCATATGATGCCCATGGCTTGTATTTATTCGATGGAGCCCATACCTATGAATATGCCGACAGACGAAAGGGATTTCATCCCGATTGGAATAGTTATGTCTTTAACTATAAGAGGGGTGAGGTTCGTTCATTCCTGATTAGTAGTGCTCATTTCTGGTTCGATATTTTTCATGTCGATGCAATTCGAGTCGATGCTGTTTCGTCTATGCTCAAGTTGAATTATTCTCGAAAGACGGGCGAATGGGAGCCCAATGAATTTGGGGGTGAGGGCAATATGGAGGCCATTGAATTTATAAAAGAATTGAATCGCAGTGTTTACCAGCGCTTCCCCGATGTACAGACCATAGCTGAAGAAGCTACCGATTGGCCACAGGTGTCCCGGCCTGTATACCAGGGTGGGCTGGGGTTTGGTATGAAATGGATGATGGGTTGGATGCACGATACGTTACGTTATTTCAAGCTTGACCCCTTGTTTCGGAAGCATCATCAAGACCGTTTTACATTCAGCATGATGTATTTCTATGATGAGAACTTTATGCTTCCTTTTAGCCACGACGAAGTGGTACACGGAAAAAGTCCAATGATCTATAAGATGCCGGGCGATGAGTGGCAAAAGTTTGCTAACCTGCGCTTGCTTTATACGTACATGTTCACCCATCCCGGTGCCAAATTACTTTTCATGGGATGCGAATTTGGTCAGACCAGCGAATGGGATTATAGAACCCAGTTGCAATGGTCGTTACTTGACTATCCCATTCATAATGGTCTTTTACAACTGGTAAAGGGGTTGAATCAGTTGCTGAAAAGTGAACCAGCGCTTTATGAACGACAATTCGACCCTTCCGGCTTTGAATGGATTGATCTGGATCACCGTTCCGCTTCTGTCATGGTCTATCGAAGAAAGGGAACAGAGGCGTCAAAAGAGCTGTTGGTCATTTTAAATATGACACCCGTTGTATATCGCGACTGGACGCTTTCGGTGTCGGGTAAAGATTTTACCAAAGAACTCTTTAATAGCGATGCAGCTCAATTTGCCGGAACCGGAACCGTATATAACCCGGTGATCAGAAGCCAATGTTTATCCGAAGTAGAGCAACAGTACCTGCTGACCATCGATATACCTGCGCTGGCGGCCATTGTGATCGGATGATGATTTTTCAAGCATTTACATTCGCTGAGGAACAGCTATGCCTAGGTTAGCCATGGAGGCCGAGATCAATTTGGCTGTGATGGCAGCCAGCTTAAGTCGTAACTGTTTCTTTTCGGAAGACTCTGCCTGCATTACGGAGAGTTGATTATAAAAGCTATTGAAGGTCTTTGCCAGTGTAAAAGCAAAAATGGCCAGTACAGAGGGGTTCTGTTCGGTGACGGCTTGCTCTAACACCATGGGGTATTGGGCTAATTGTAAGACCAGCTCTCTCTCTGCGGGCAAAAGCGTAGTGGTGGGTAAAGGTTGCTCGACAGGGGTCTCTTTCCGTAATAATGAGCAGATGCGGGCATGGGTATATTGAACAAAGGGTCCGGTAAAGCCCTGAAAGTCGATCGACTCCTCGGGGTTAAAGACCATTTTCTTCTTGGGATCTACGCGTAGCAAAAAGAATTTAAGGGCCCCAAGGGCAAGGGTCTTGTAAAGTTGCTCTAGTTCGACCGGTGAAAAATCTTTTACTTTTCCTAATTCCTCTGTTTTTCGGCGTGCTACATCGATCATCTCGTTAATGATGTCATCGGCGTCCACTACCGTTCCTTCGCGGCTCTTCATTCGTCCGCTGGGTAATTCTACCATGCCATAGCTGAGGTGATAGATGCCTCCGGCATATGGCTTGCCCAATTTTTCCAAGATCAGCTGAAGCACTTTCATGTGATAGTTCTGCTCATCAGCGATTACATAAATGCTCTGGTCGTAAGCGAACTCATTGTACTTTTCCTGCGCCAGCCCCAGGTCCTGTGTAATATAGACCGAGGTACCATCGCCTCGTAACACTAATTTCTGATCGAGTCCTTCGGCCGTGAGATCGATCCAGGTGCTGCCATCTTCCTTTGTAAAGAAGATGCCTTGCTTTAGCCCTTCGGATACAAACTGCTTGCCTAGCAGGTATGTGTTACTTTCATAGTAGGTCTTCTGAAAATCGGCTCCGATCTTATTGTATGTTTGTTCAAAGCCTTGGTATACCCAGCCGTTCATTTGTTTCCATAGCGACAAGACAACGGGGTCGCCGGCTTCCCAATCGAGTAGCATTTGTTGGGTGGCCTTCATGATGGGTGCCTCTTTCTCTGCCTCTGTTTTGTTGAGTCCGGCGGCCACTAATTCTTCTACCTGCCGCTTGTATTCGTCGTTGAATTTTACATAATAATCTCCCACAAAATGATCTCCTTTTGTGCCGGTGGTGGCAGGCGTGGCGCCATTTCCGAAAAGTTGCCAGGAGATCATGCTCTTACATATGTGGATGCCCCTGTCGTTGACAACGCAAGTCTTTACTACCTCGGCTCCGCAATTTTTGAGGATCTCGGCTACACTCCAACCCAGAAATATGTTGCGCAAATGGCCCAGATGAAGGGGTTTGTTCGTGTTGGGAGAGGAGTACTCTACCATTACTTTTTTACCCTGCAGCCGATGATCCACAATGGTGGGACCTTGAAATTGTCGATCTACAAATTGCAGCCAAAAATGATCGGAGAGCGTGAGGTTCAAAAAGCCCTTGATAACCGTGTAGCGGGCGATCGTTTCCGGGAATCGATGCAGCAACGCATCGCCCAGCTGTTGACCTAGTTTTTCCGGAGCCGCTTTGAGCGGTTTGGCCAACGAAAAAAGTACCAGGGTATAATCGCCCTCAAATTCTGGCTTGGTAGTATTGATCACCAATGCGTCGGGTTTGCCTTGGTACTGGAACGATTCTTCGAGTACTACGGTAA
>JBIIHS010000157.1:0-4078 GCA_044235515.1 Chitinophagaceae bacterium
TATCTTCTGCTCCGATCAGATCGGCCAACATTTTCTTTACTTCGCGCGTACTGACCTCTTCGCCGCTGTCGGTATGGAGCGCCTCATTGAAAAAGAACTTTAATCGAAAGGTCCCGAATTCAGTTTGCACATATTTACTGTTGGCCACACGACTGACCGTAGAAATATCCAAGCCCGTCTGCTGGGCAATGTCTTTTAAGATCATTGGACGCAGATCAGATTCATCGCCCGAAAGAAAAAAACGTTGCTGATGAGATACGATCGCTTGCATGGTCAGCAAAAGCGTCTGCTGACGCTGCCGAATGGCATCGATGAACCATTTGGCCGAATCGATCTTTTGCTTAATAAAGAGCACCGCTTCTTTTTGGCGTTTATCTTTCTTCGATCCCTTTTCGTAATCCTTGAGCATCTCGCGATACCCTTCACTGATGCGTAACTCAGGAGCATTCCGACTATTTAGGGTCAGTTCTAGTTTTCCGGATTGCTGGTACACAAAGAAATCTGGTAAGATATATTGCTGCTCGGCCTTGTTAGTATAACTGTCGCCGCCTGGTTTTGGATTTAGTTTGGTAATGAGTTGTACGACCTCTTTGAGTTCCTCTTCTGTAATATCAAGACCTTTCTGGATCTTGTCATAATGCCGTTTTGAGAATTCATCAAAATGATCGGTCAAGGCCCGAATGGCCAATAAGACCAACGCATCTTGATCGGAGCGGCGATGCAATTGGATCAATAAACATTCACGCAAATCGCGCGCGGCCACTCCCGGAGGATCAAATTGCTGAATAACTGCGATCAATTCCTCTACCTCTTGATGGGTAGCCATAATATTTTGGCGAAAAGCCAGGTCATCGACCATGGCCGAGGTATCTCTACGGAGATAACCGTCTTCGTCGATACTACCTACGATCTGTTCGGCGATACTATGTTGTTTGTCGGTAAGATTCAGTACCTGCAACTGATCCACCAATCCATCATAGAAGGTAGTGCCCGACTGCAAGGGGATGGGAGTATCGGCCGAAAGTTCAGGGATATTATCGTCCTTAAGGCGGTAGTCGCCGGGTTCATCCTCATCATCATGGATATAATCACGTACGCTAAGATCCTCGTACTCGTCGGTAGTCGTATCGGATAACTCTGTACTCGTATCTTTTTCTTCGGTGGAATCCGTTCGATCCTCGAAGCGTTCGGCATCTAATTCGAGCGCGGGATTCTCCTCGAGTTCTTCTTTGATCCTTGTTTCAAGTTGTGCTGTGGGCACCTGCAAGAGTTTCATCAACTGGATCTGCTGTGGCGACAAGCGCTGTTGCAGTTTCTGTTGTAATCGTTGATGTAGTGCCATAGTACTATTTACTACTATTCTTTTACCAATGCGGTAACCGGAACCAGTTCGCTTTCCCTGTTATTGGTTCCCACCGCACTTACATAAAACTGATATCGATTGGTTCCATCACGTAAGCTGATCGCTTGCTCGAATCCCTTTGGCTTTACGACAATCTCATGAATGTATTCGGCATTGTTGACGAGCGTTCCAATAGAGCGGGCGGCCGGAAAGCGATAGATCACGTAATACTTTATAGGAGAGGGGTTTGCCGTTGCGGGCTGTACGGCAAAACGTAACGTCTCTCCGCCGGCCTTTACTATTGATACACCAGGAGCAAGAGGAGCTTGACCGGGAATCCAGGACATAGGAGGCAGCAAAGCCGGATACCGATAATAATTATTTCGTAAACTATCGTTCCATCCATTAGGATTGGCATCGAATGATTTGCTGCTGAAGTATACACTACCCTGTACTTGCGGATAACCTCTTAATAACTGTAACTGGTTGGGCAGTTCGCGGGGGTTTTTCCACGCCGAAGCATTTTTATCGGTAGCACGATAAATACCATGTCCAATATAAATATGCTTGCCATATCCATTACGACTCCACCAATCCAGCAGTTTTTCATAGGCAATCTTATCGTGTCCCATTTCCAGATAGAGCTGCGGGGTTACATAATCGATCCAGCCTTTCTCTAACCAAAGCAGAATATCGGCATAGAGATCGTCATAATTGGTTTGACCGGCTCGACTATCACTTCCTCGTTCATCTTTGTCTTTATTCCGCCAAACGCTAAAGGGCGAAATGCCGAAACGTACTTCTTTATTGACCTCTTTGATACTTTTACTAATGGCTACAATGATGGAATCGACATTGCTTCGTCTCCAATCATCTTTAGAAAGCGAAGACTTGGAACGGATATAGGAGTCCTGATCGGGAAATTCCTTCCCCGCAATACGATAAGGATAAAAATAATCATCCATATGAATGGCATCTACCGGGTAGCGCTCCACGATGTCGCGAACCACTTGTACTACAAAGCGCTGCGCTTCTTTATTTCCGGGATCGAAATATTTTTTATCGCCATAGGTCAAAAACCACTGCGGCCGAATCTTAGTTATATGGGCGGGTGCAATAGAGGATTTTCCGATCGTTTGTACTGCCCGGTAGGGATTGAGCCAAGCATGAAACTCCATACCCCGCTTGTGGGTCTCTTCGATCATGAACGACAATGGATCCCAATAAGGCACGGGTGGTTTTCCCTGCTGCCCCGTTAGCCACTCGCTCCAGGGTTCGTAAGAAGAAGGGTAAAAGGCATCTGCCGCCGGGCGCACCTGTACGATCATGGCATTCATTCCATTTCGCTTATGCTGGTCTAGGATCCTGATAAAATCGGCACGTTGCTGTTCGGGATCGATTACGCCGCCCTTGGGCCAGTCAATATTGGCGACCGTGGCGATCCAAACGCCTCTGAATTCATACTTTGATTGCGCAAAAACAAGAGTAGGTAATAGCAATACTGCAAACAGAATACGGGATGATAATTTCATAAGACAAAATTACGTTATTCGGCTGCAAGAACGGACAAGCGGATCAGTCGCCCCAGACCCTTGTGCCCTCTGAGCAATTAGCGCAAATATCAATTTCCTTTCGGCCTTTGAGTAGTCGTGCCCTGAACTGTCTATAGGGTTCGCTGCGCCAGATGGTAGCAAAAGATTGATTGTTGAGATTTCCCAATTGATGCTGTGCATCCTTATCAAAACAACAAGGCACTACCAATCCGTTCCAGGTAATGACCGGGTCGTGCCATAGGCGCCAGCAATGATTGGCCAAAGTGCCCTTAAATTGATTGCCTTCGGGGGTACGGCGATATCGACTGTACGAGGCGCGGGTAGGAATCAGCTGGTGGGGGTCTTTTTCATAATCATAGATCTGAGCCGTCTTGAACCAGATATCATCTACCCCAATGGTGCGAGCTAGTTCGCGTGCCTCTTCTATCTGGTGCTCGTTAGGCCTTACTACCAAAAATTGAAAAACAATGAACGGCGTCTTACTCTTGAGTTGTTTTTTCCATTTTACCACGCGCGAGGCACCCTCGAGTACTTTATTCAATTGCCCCCCTACCCTGTATTGGCTGTATACCTCTTGCGTAGTTCCATCAATGGAAATGATCAGGCGATCTAGTCCACTTTCTATCGTACGCCGCGCATTATCTTCAGTTAGGTAATGCGCATTGGTAGAAGTAGCCGTATAGATCTTTTTTTGAGAAGCATAGTTGACCATCTCCAGAAAAGATGGATGCAAATAGGGCTCGCCTTGAAAATAAAAGACCAGATAAAAAAGATCGGCATGCATCTCGTCGATGGTCTTTCTGAAAAAATCGGTCTCCAGCATGCCGGTGGCCCTGGTAAAAGAGCGTAGTCCACTGGGGCATTCGGGACAACGCAAGTTGCATGAAGTAGTCGGCTCAATGGAAAGAGAGATCGGCAATCCCCATTGAATGGGTCGTCCCGTATACTTGCTAATATAATAACTACTCAAAACGGCAAGAGCATTCCATACCCTTCTAATAGTAAGCTTGGAAAGTAAATTGAATTTGTCTTGCCAATGTAAGCGACTCATGAACGCAAGGGCTGTTTTTTTACGAACTCACTTACATAGATCCTGAACAGCAACATCAATAAAGAGATCAGTAAAGGGCCAAAGATCAGACCGATAAAACCAAACAGACTAAGACCCGCTATTACCCCAAAA
>JBIIHS010000158.1:0-4077 GCA_044235515.1 Chitinophagaceae bacterium
AAGGTCTTCCCCAGATCTCGTTGATTACTCTCTAACGAAAGCTGATTTTGTTTCTCGACGATCTCTTGCAATCTTCTCCTCTTGATCGCATCGGGTACATCGTCTTGGTACCGTCGCGCAGCCAAGGTGCCGGGTCGCTCACTATAGAAGAACATATAGCTGTAATCAAAACCACTATAGTCCATTACCTTGAGGGTGTCTTGGTGATCCTCTTCTGTTTCGGTACAGAATCCGGCAATGATATCGGCACTAAGTCCGCAACCAGGCAACAGGGCCTTGATGCGATCCACTTTGGCCATGTACCACTCTTTGGTGTAGGTGCGGTTCATGAGTTGAAGGATACGGGTAGAACCACTCTGGAGCGGAAGATGGATGTACTTGCATATATTGTCGTAGCGCTGCATGGTATGAAGTACTTCGTCCGTTATATCTTTAGGATGTGAGGTAGAAAAACGGATTCGCAGCAACGGGGAGATTTGCGCTACTTTCTCAAGCAGCATGGCAAAGGTCACGGGCTTGGGCTCCTGGCCATTTGTGCTAGCGGGCACGAAGTAATAAGAGTCTACGTTTTGTCCTAATAGCGTTACCTCTCGATATCCTTCTTCAAAAAGTGAAATACACTCATGGAGAATGCTTTGATCGTCACGACTGCGCTCTCTTCCTCTAGTAAAGGGGACCACGCAAAAAGAACACATATTATTACAGCCCCTCATGATACTCACATAGGCGCTTATGCCATTGCTGTCCAAACGAACCGGGGCAATATCCGCATAGGTCTCTTCGCGGCTAAGTAATACGTTAATGGCTTTTTGTCCCCCGGCTGCTTCATTGACCAAGGCTGGTAGTGAGCGGTAGGCATCGGGCCCCACCACGATATCAACTAATTTTTCTTCTTCGAGGAATTTTGATTTGAGACGCTCTGCCATACAGCCCAGCACTCCAATAAGCAATTCTTTATTTCGCTTCTTCAATCTTTTGAACTCGGTTAGTCTTTTTCTGACGGTCTGCTCAGCCTTTTCCCGGATGGAGCAGGTGTTCACAAAGATCAGATCGGCCTCTTCGATATTACGAGTAGCCCCAAAGCCTTCTTTATTTAGGATCGAAGCCACTACCTCGCTATCGGCAAAATTCATCTGGCAGCCATAGCTTTCAATATAGAATCGCTTGTGGTACTTGCTTGCATCAATAAGGGAGGGACCAAAGGCCTCGCCTTGCCGCGTTTCGTCATGTGTTTTATCAATGAGCAGTGACTCCATGAAGTCAATCAAATTTGGGAGGACAAATATACCACTATCTGATCGATTCTGACAGGATGTCACATGGCATTAACACGATGGGCAATGCAAAGCGTATATTTGAAATAAATTACCTGATTTGGTCCGGATTTTCACAATAGCGTTCTTATTTTATGTCTTGTCTTTCAATGCGCTAGGTCAGCAAAAAGCTCCTTTGGGTATGTTGGAGGGGCAGGTACGGTCCGAGCAGGGAAGGCCTTTGCAGTCGGCCACTGTAATCCTCAGATCGTTAAAAGACAGCACTGTTTTGTATTCGGCTATAACCGACAAGCAGGGAGAATTTCAAATTAATTCGGTGGCGCCTGGTTATCATATCCTTTGTGTCAGTTTTACCGGATTTAGAGTGTTTTGCATGGATAGTATCTGGTTTCGAGCCGAAAAATTAAGTTTCAATATCAGTGATATTGTATTGAAAAACAGTACTTCAAGCAATTTGCAAGAAGTGATTGTTTTTGCTGAAAAGTCTTTTTTAGAATCCCGAGATGGAAACCTGACCATGAATGTTTCTGCATCGGCCGCCGCGGCGGGTTCATCTGCTGGCGAGTTGCTTACCCAGGTGCCCTTGGTAACCCGTGACCCGGATGGCAAGATCTCGCTACGGGGCAAGGAGCCTCGCATTTTGATAGATGATAAGCCGGTGGAGCTCAATTTGCAGCAATTACAAGATTTATTGGAATCCATGCCGGGTAGCTCAATAGAAAAAATTGAGGTGATGACACAGCCCCCGCCACAATATGCCAACGAGCAAGGGGGCGTAATTAATATTGTTACCAAGAAGGGCAGGGTTGGAAAATCAGGTCGACTTTCAGTGGCCCTTGGAACCCGTGGAGAGCAAAACTTGAACGCCAATTTCTCTTACCGAAAAAATAAATTGGCAATCTCCCTCACGGCGGGCTACAGCGACAATCAGTTTACAGGAGAGAGTTCATCCTTTCGGCAAAACAACTACGCGGATAGCAGTAATTTTCTATCGATCGCTAATCAGAACAGCAATCGCTCGAAGCGTCCACTGGTTCGCTTGTCGCTCGATTATGACCTAAGTCGTCGATCTGGCTTTTCGGTAACCCTTCAGCACAATGCCCAGCATGCGGATAATGAGGCCACGACTCGCTTTACAAATCTCAATCGGTTTCAGTTGGTTAGCCGGTTCAGCGACCGAACCGTTACGGGAACAAACGATGTTAGCACTCCCTCGGCCACCCTTAGCTATCAATACAAGCCCAAACCGGGTGAAACGCTCAAGCTAATCTTTAACGGCTCTTCTTCGATCACCGAAAATGATAGGACCTTTTATCAGCGGTATTATTACCCCAATACCCAATTTACGGGTATCGATTCGCTGCAACAACAATTCATTGATCAATCCATAACTACATATAGTCTCCGCCTGTCTTATGATAAGATGCTGAACAATAAAAAGACTTTTTTTTCGGTAGGCAGTTTTTATCAGCATGGAGCACATCATGTGGTCAATGCCGCGAGTTATAAAAAAAGGTCCGAGCAGATCATGTTACCCATACCCGGATTTAGCAATGATCTTTGGTTCTATCAAGAGGTAGGTAACTGGAGAGGTTCTTTGCGTCAACTAGTGGGTAAAGAAGTCAGCTTTACGGTAGGAGTGGCCCTGGAGCCTACCCAAATTTATTTTGATCTGCTGACCGAGAATAAAAAGGTGCGCAATCGCTATGTATCCTGGCTGCCTTTTGCCAATTTTAATAAGCGCTGGAAAGATGAACTATCCTTGACCCTTTCGTACCGACGCACGATCAATCGACCCGGTATGGGGCAATTGAACCCGACCATTGATTTCTCTGATCCCTATAACGTTCGGTTTGGTAATCCTTTTTTGGAGGCCTCGATCGCGGATCAATTCGATGGGGTGCTTAGCAGGACTCGTCGTACCTATTTTGCGAATCTAAGTTTCGGGTACAATACTATCTCAGCCATTTTTAGTCCTGTTCGCACGTTGTTAGAAGGAGGCAAGACTCAAGTTACCTGGGAAAATATTAGTGGTAGAAAAGAGATAGAGATCAGTACTTGGAATGGGATGACGATCTCTTCCCGGCTAAAGCTTACGGCCAATGCCAACCTGACCTTGCAGCGCTATAGTCCCTACGATATTAGTGTACGCAAATTCAGAAATGGTGCCTCCTTTTCCGCTTCAACCGGATATACCTGGACAGCAAGCGAAGTATGGAATACCAATGGCAATGTGAATGTAAATCGTTTTGCCAGCCCGCAAGGATTTGCGAATTGGACAGCGGCCATACAAGTCTCGGTGCAGCGAAAACTTGTAAAAAAGAAATTGTTGATGACCGTTACCCTAATAGACCCGCTGATCAATCAACAACGGAAGAGCTTTACATATGGGCCTAATTTTTCGTTGGAGAGTTTTACCCTTACACGTACACAAAATTATCGTCTTACTATCGCGTATCTGCTCAGCGGAAAGAAAGCTTCAGGAGGGCGTTAGTTTTTTGGAAAGCCAACTTTTCGAGACGGGAATGATCCAGTTTTTTTCCAGGGCCGCCTTGGTGGCGACCGTGTTGTTGAAGTAAGGGGTATCTTCTTTTATGAATCCGTTCGCAATGGCATAATCTATTTGTGAAAGGGGTAAGCGCTCGATCTTGTTATTGACCACAAAGGCCAACTGCGTTCGGTCCAGTAGCGAGGTCGAGAATTCTTGTTCTATTTCTTTAATAAGGGCCACCGAGCTGTCTGTGCTACAACCACTCACCAGGGCCTTTGATTCATCGGCAAGTAAAATAATGAACTGACCAAA
>JBIIHS010000160.1:0-4040 GCA_044235515.1 Chitinophagaceae bacterium
TAAAGAAGATCTCGATGAGGCTCTCAACAGAGGATTACAAGCCTCCCCCATACACGAGGTGTTGGTCGAAAAGGCCGTGTTAGGCTGGAAGGAATTTGAATTGGAACTACTGCGAGATGCGGCCAATAATGTCTGTATCATTTGTACCGTCGAGAACTTTGATCCCATGGGCGTGCATACGGGTGATTCCATAACAGTAGCCCCGGCAATGACACTGAGTGATACGGCCATGCAATTGATGCGCAATACGGCGATCCGTATGATGCGCGACCTGGGCAATTTTTCCGGAGGATGTAATGTGCAATTTGCCCTTGACCCCGAGACCGAAGAGATCATTGCTATTGAGATCAACCCCAGAGTGAGTCGCTCTTCTGCCCTTGCAAGTAAAGCTACCGGTTATCCGATCGCCAAGATCGCTGCTAAGCTCGCTATAGGATATCATCTCGACGAATTACAAAATCAAATTACCAAAACCACCTCGGCCTATTTTGAGCCGGCTCTCGACTATGTGATCGTCAAGATCCCACGTTGGAACTTCGATAAGTTCAAGGGGGCCAATGATACCTTGGGGCTACAAATGAAAAGTGTGGGCGAGGTAATGGGCATAGGAAGAAGTTTTACCGAAGCGATCCAAAAAGCCTGCCAGAGTTTAGAAAATAATGCGGTAGGACTTGGCTATTATGGAAAGAGTCTCATGCGGGCCGAAGAGTTGCTTGAATATATCAAGACGCCAAAATGGGATCGGCTGTTTCGCATCAAAGATGCCTTGCAAGCCGGTATCTCGGTAGGGTCTATATCGAAAGCCACCAATGGGATAGACCGCTGGTTTCTCTATGAGATCCAAAAGATCGTGAACATCGAAAAAGAGTTAGCCACCTACAGCCTGGAGGACTTACCCGAGGCCTTACTGGAAAAAGCTAAAACGCATGGCTTTAGCGATGAGCAGATCGCTCGTATCCTTCGTAATGGCGATGAAGATGCGATCTATGAAAAAAGGAAAAAGCTCGGTCTTACCCGGGTCTATAAAATGGTAGATACCTGTGCCGCCGAGTTCGAAGCTAAAACGCCTTATTTCTATTCGACCTTCGAAAGAGGACATCATAACGAAAGTATCGTCAGCAATAAGAAAAAGATAATAGTACTCGGCTCGGGGCCCAATCGCATCGGGCAAGGTATCGAGTTCGACTATTGCTGTGTGCATGGGCTGCTTGCCATTAAGGAGGCCGGTTTCGAAGCGATCATGGTCAATTGCAATCCCGAAACAGTGTCTACCGATTTCGATATGGCCGATAAACTTTACTTCGAGCCCGTTTATTGGGAACATCTCTGGGAGATTGTTGAACATGAAAAGCCCGAGGGAGTCATTGTACAATTGGGAGGACAAACCGCCCTTAAGCTAGCCGAGCGACTGCATAAAAAAGGAATTAAGATCATCGGTACTTCATTCGACAGTTTGGACATTGCCGAAGACAGAGGCCGTTTCAGTGATATGCTGAAAGAATTGGCTATTCCCTACCCGGAGTATGGAACCGCTTGGTCGGTAGACGATGCAGTTGAAGTGGCTAAGAAAGTAGGCTATCCGGTACTGGTACGACCGTCTTATGTGTTGGGGGGACAACGTATGCGTATCGTTATCAATGACGAAGAGGTAGAAAGAGCCGTGGTAAGTTTGCTAAAGCATATTCCCGGAAATAAAATTTTGATCGACCACTTCTTAGATCGCTGCCAAGAGGCCGAGATCGACGCCATCTTTGATGGAGAATCGTTTCATGTAATGGGCGTGATGGAGCATATTGAACCAGCCGGCATCCATTCAGGAGACAGCAATGCGGTATTGCCCGCCTTTAACTTGTCGCCACTGATCGTACAGAAAATGGAGGAGTATGCCGAAAAGATCGCCCGTGCCCTTGAGATTCGCGGACTTATCAATATCCAATTTGCGATCAAAGATGGTAAGGTCTTTGTAATAGAAGCAAATCCTCGCGCATCGCGTACGACACCCTTTATCGCAAAGGCATATCAGATCCCCTATTTGAATATTGCCACCAAAGTGATGCTGGGCACCCATAAGCTGCGCGACTTTACCATGAAAAAAAATCTCAAGGGTTTTGCCATCAAAGAACCCGTCTTTAGCTTCAATAAATTTCCCGGCGTCAATAAAGAGTTCGGGCCTGAGATGAAATCGACCGGGGAAGCCATTCGGTTCATCGATGATTTGCGCGACCCTTACTTCCGTCAGCTCTACAAAGACAGAAGTATGTATTTAAGCAAGTAAGCCGGAGTTTTATCACTGGCATCCTGACTGCACTGACATTATTTTTTGTCTGTGCATCCTAACCTGCTTTACTATTGGTACCGTGTGCCCATGCTTTTTCCTGTATTGGCCCTTGCCGTCGGAATTTGCTGCCAGTGGTATATGCCCCAACCCCAATGGGTCCTGCTTATTACTTCTATAGCCGGAGTTCTTCTATTGATCGGCATCTCTTTTTGGCCCGATACACTTCGGATACGATCTACGCCATTCACCTTATTGGGTAGCGGTCTACTCTTTTTTTCAGCAGGCAGCGGGCTCTGTATAAAACAAGACATTCGACAAGACCCGCAGTGGCTGGGGGCAGCGCCAACCGCCGATAGCAGCGCAGTTTGGGAATATATCATCTGTGAGGAACCTATTGAAAAACCAAGAACCTATAGCGTGGTAGCCGCCATACGAAAGCGATATGAGCATCACAGTGAACTGAACATAAAAGGAAAAATCCAATTATACCTGCTAAGGGATAGTCAAGGCAGCATACCGGCTTGGGGAGATACGATTTGGGCCACTCGAATACCAACCCTGATAGAGACGCCAAAGAATCCAGGAGAACGAAATTGGAAAGAGTATCAATTGAGAAAGGGAATCACCCATCAGCTTTTTCTTCGAAAAGAGGAGTTCCAGCTAGCGGCTATGCAGCATACGTTCTCCTGGGAAAAAAACCTGTATGCACTCAGAAAGAAAATATGCACCTTACTGCAAACCACGATCCCCGATCCGGAAGCCGCCGGCCTGGCCGAAGCCTTGCTAATCGGCTACCGGCAAGACCTCGATCCGTCGCTCAATCGTTCGTATAGCAATACGGGTGTCGTGCATATTATTGCCATATCCGGCATGCATCTGGCGTTGATCGGCGGAATCCTTAGCTGGTGCTTACGTCCCTTCAGTAAAAAAAGATGGATCCAAGTGTTGTCACAATTCCTGATACTGGGGAGTCTTTGGCTATTCAGCTTATTGGCTGGCGGAACCCCTTCTCTACTTAGGGCGACCTTACTCTTTAGTTCGGTGGCATTGGGAGAGCTTGTACAACGAAAGGGTAATTCACTCAATACGCTATTGGTATCGGCATTCTTATTGTTATGCTACGACCCTTTTTGGCTCTGGGACCTGGGTTTTCAACTCTCCTTTGCCGCAATAGGAGGTATCCTGCTAATTGGAAATAAACTGTCCCGCCAACTTAGTTTTAGAACGATCTGGTGGCATGCTCCCGGACAGCTGATCGCGGTCAGCATCGCTGCACAAGTTTTTACCACCCCATTATCTCTTTATTATTTTCATCAATTTCCGGGTGCCTTTTTATTGAGTAATCTGATCGCCGTCCCCCTGTCCAGCATTATTTTAGCATCCCTACTCTTACTCTTGGTCTGTAGCCCCTTACCGATACTGGCAGGATGGATCGGAAAAGGCATTGCCTTTTTGATCATGCTACTCAATGAGTATGTGAGTTGGGTAGAGAACATTCCGGGACTTTTATTTACCGACTTACAGTGGAGCTTGCCCGAGACGATCCTTCTGCTTGGATTTTTTATTGCAGGAACACATTGGCTCGTCAATAAGAGTTCAACCGGAAGAATCCTTACTCTGTTGACGGGTCTTTTTCTACTGGGATCACAAATTGCACATCGATACGAACAGTCCAGACAAAAATGGTTGATTGTATACCAGATACCCGGCGTCACTGCCATCGATCTGATCGAGGGGAACCGTTGCACCGGTCTTGTAGATT